>DQTD01000001.1 GCA_016839105.1 Candidatus Altimarinota bacterium | reverse complement strand
TTGAGTCTGAATTGTAAAATTTAAAAATAATTTTTTAAGTGTGGAAAAAGTAAAAATACAAACAAAAATACAAATATGAAAAAATTTCGAATACCACAGGAAGTTCAAGTTGAGGATAGGATATTCGGTCCTATTACTATGCATCGGTTAATAATTTTAACTATTGGTGGTGGAATTACTTATATGTTGTATATAGGAACTCAAAATTCTGGATTTGGTGTTTGGTTTCCTTTGGTTTTTGTGTTTGGTTCTCTTACTTTGGCACTTGCATTTTTAGAGCCTTTTGGAATGCGATTTCATAAATTTCTTGCAAGGGCTATAGAATTTTTTACTCTTCCTCGTTTGCGTTTATGGGATAAGCGTTATTCTCAGGATATGCTATTTTTGTATATTCGTTATACGTCTCAGCAGTGGAAGAAACTGAAAAGTCAGAAGGTACCGGAAATAGAGGTGTATAATTTGAAAAAATCTCAAAAAGAAAAAGTTTCTGATTTGTTGACAGTATTAAGTTCGGATCTTGTAGATTTTTCTGATGAGTCGATTCAAAAATATAGAAATGCGCATAAAAAAAATATGAAAAATAAAAATAAATAATTTATATGAAAAATAATAAAAAAAATCAGAGAAAATCAACGCAGTCATTTTTGCCTATTGGTGAAATTAAGAATGATTGTGTTGTTTTGAAGGAGGGAGGGATTCGTGCAGTGCTGAAGGTTTCAACAATTAATTTTAATTTAAAATCAGAAGAAGAGCAGCTTTCAACACTTTCTTCTTATCAGCAATTTTTAAATACTTTGAATTTTCCAATTCAGATTGCGGTGCAGTCTCGAAAAGTAGATTTGGCAAGTTATTTCAGAAAAATAGAAGAGCGTGAGAGTGAGATTGAAAATCCTTTGTTAAAATCTCAAGCTCATGATTACAAAGAGTATATAGAAAAAATTTCTGAATATGCTGATATTATGGAAAAGCGATTTTATGTTGTAGTTCCTTCTGATCCAAGTCGTAGGGCTGTGAAACAAAATTTTTTATCGCAATTATTTGAGCGTTTGTCTCCAGAGGATTCGTTGGCAAAGGTAAAAGTTCGATATTTAGAGTTTAAATCTTTGCGAAAAACTTTAGCAGACCGGGTTTCTCTTGTTGAGGGTGGTTTAGTGCGATGTGGGCTGAGAGCAACGCAGTTGACTAATGAAGAATTGATTGATTTGTATTATAGGTCTTATAATCCAGCTATTTCTCAGTTTGAAAAAGTTGGAAATGTTCGTAATTATACTATTATATAGTTTTATTTTTTTTACTTATATATGAAGCTGCATATTGCAACTCAAAATTTGGGGAAATTATCTGAGATAAAAAACTTTTTGAGTAATATAGGTGTTGTTTTTGTTGAGTTAGATTATGTTGATTTAAAAGAAGAGACAGGAGACACCTTTCAGGAAAATTCTTTGCAAAAGGCGATGAATGCTTTTTTGCAAACGGGGTTGCCTACTCTTGCAGAAGATTCTGGAATAGAGGTTGATGCGTTGCGGGGTGAGTTGGGTGTAAAAACTCGAAGATGGGGTGCTGGAAAAAATGCAACAGATGAAGAGTGGCTTGCGTATTTTTTAAGTATTATGCATGATAAGCAGAATAGAAATGCAAGATTTTTTACAAGTGCATGCTTAATTCTGTCATTAGACGAGATTTATATTTGTGGGGGAAGTTGTGATGGAATAATTTTACAAGAATCATCGGTTCCTCTTGTAAAAGGAATTCCTCTTTCTTCTTATTTTGTGCCAAATGGATTGGGTAAAACATTTTCAGAATTATCTGAAGGTGAGAAAAATAAAATTTCTCATAGGGGAAATGCAATGAGTAAAATTGCAAATATTATTAAAGGGATGTAATATTAATATAAATATTAATATGAATATTACGTTAAATTTATTATATTTTCTATATTTTCTATATGTTGAACGGTTTAAATCGGTTAAAAGGAAAAACGGTAGGGGTTTTTTTTGGGGGAAATAATCCAGAGCATGATATCTCGATTATTACAGGTTCTTTTGTTGTGTCTGAATTTAAAAAAGTGGGTATTGCAGTTGAGGCTATTTATGTGGACGAGGATGGAAAGTTTTATTTAGATGAAAGGCTTTCAGAATTAAAGTTTTTTCAATCAGGTTATAAAAATAAGTTAAAAAAAATAAAAAAATATACCTTGAGTTTGCAGGTTCAAAAAAAAATGAGATTTGAGTCAAAATCATTATTTTCTACATTTGTAAAAGAAATAGATTTTGCATTTCCTGCTTTTCATGGAATAAATGGGGAAGATGGAACAATTCAAGGATTGTTTGAGTTTTTGGCAATTCCATATGCTGGATGCGGAATTCATGCGTCATCAACGGCTATTAATAAGAATAAAACAAAAAAAATGTTTCAGTTTAATGATATTGCGACTACAAATTTTTGTTCTATTTCAGAATTAGGGTTTAAAAATAATGCTGATTTATTTTTAAATTCTGTGAATAAAAAGTTGCAATATCCTGTTTTTGTGAAACCTGCAAAGGCTGGTTCTTCTATTGGGATTACAAAAGTGGATGAGGAGTTAAAATTAAAAAATGCTATTGATTTGGCTTTTTCATATGATGATGAGGTCTTGGTTGAAAATGGAGTTGAAAATATAAGAGATTTAACATGTTGTGTTATTTCTGATGGTGAGAAAATCATTGCATCCGAGGTTCAAGAGGCAATGTTTGAGAATGGTTTTTTGAGTTATGAGGATAAGTATATGAAGGATGGGGGAACTCAGTTGGGTTCTGAGGAGAGTGCAATTGTTATTCCTGCAAATATTACGGTATCTCAACGAGAGGAAATACAAAATTTATCGAAAAAAATTTTTAAAAATTTAGGTGGAAATGGGATAGCGAGAATTGATTTTTTGTTAAACCAAAAAACAGGCGAATTGTATGCAAATGAAATTAATACTCTTCCTGGGACTATTTATCATCATTTATGGGAAAAATCTGGAATTGATACTACTGAATTGCTTAATATTGTTGTTTTGAACGGTTTTGTTCGTCAGGATTCAAAAGATAAATCGAATATTAAGTTCGAATCGAATGTATTGAATGATGCTCAGTCGTTGAAACTTAGTTATTCTGTGTAATGGAAGGTGAGAATAAATATGAAAATCATCAATAATTAAGTAAAAATCTCTAAAAATTGTTTTTAGGGATTTTTATTTAATAGTATTATTTATTGAAAATGCCTTGTAGAACATACGTTATAGGTAGGGAGGATTCTTTTTAAGAAAAAAAACTCAATACTTCTTAAAAAAACTCTAAAAAAGTCTTGACCTTATAAAACAAAGTTTGGTAAGATTTTCCAGCTCCAAACGATTCAATTCGAAAGGAGATTAAGACCTTTGACATTAACGAAATAGAAGTTTTATTCTTATGATTATTATATCTAAGATAAAAACGAGAAGAGAAAATCTTCTAAATATCAATCAGAAATCAAATATCTTTTTGTCTAACAAAAAAAAGTGATTACTAAATGCAATTTTAAATAGATTTTCTCGAGCACAAAACATATTAAAAAATATATATTTGTCATTCATCTTTTTCTAAAGAGAGAGGTGTTTGTCAAGTGGTAGAATTATTGAAAAAGAAAGTAAAGCATATAACGGATGCCTTGACTTAGAGTTCCGATGAAGGACGTGGGAAACTGCGATAAGCCTCGACGAGTTGTTAACAAGCGTTGACTCGGGGATTTCCGAATGGGGAAACCCGCATAGATTCATATTTATGCATTCATACCTGAACACATAGGGTATGTAAAGGATACTCGGAGAACTGAAACATCTCAGTACCCGAGGAAAAGAAATCAATCGAGATTCCCTTAGTAGTGGCGAACGAACGGGGAGAAGCCCAAACCGTCTTTATGGCGGGGTTGTAGGACTCCAATGTGACGACTTTTTATATAGACGAAAAAAGCTGGAAAGCTTTGCCGAAGAAGGTGATAGCCCTGTAGTTGAAATATAGAAATAGTCTAGGATGATCCTGAGTAAGGTCGGACACGTGTAATCTGGCCCGAAGCAGGGGGGACCACCCTCCAAGGCTAAACAGACTCTAAGATCGATAGTGAACTAGTACCGTGAGGGAAAGGTGAAAAGAACCCCGGGAGGGGAGTGAAATAGAACCTGAAATTATATGCTTATAAAGAGTCGGAGCTTCACGCTTGCGTGTTGTGACGGCGTGCTTTTTGTAGAACGAATGAGCGAGTTAGTTGTATGTGGCAAGGATAAGTCAGTAATAGACGAATCCGTAGCGAAAGCGAGTCTTAATAGGGCGACGAAGTCGCATGCACTAGACCCGAAACTAGGTGAGCTATCCATGGTCAGGCTGAAGCGGTGGTAAGACATCGTGGAGGGCCGCACACGGACGTGTTGCAAGACGTCGTGATGAACTGTGGATAGGGGTGAAAAGCCAATCGAACCTAGAGATATCTGGTTCTCTCCGAAATAGCTTTAGGGCTAGCCTTGAGCGTTAAATTGTGGGGGTAGAGCACTGTCAAGACTAGGGCTTCCCAAAAGAGGTACCAACTCTTAACAAACTTCGAATACCACAATGTATTTCTCAGGAGTCAGACTGTGACAGCTAAGTGCCATAGTCGAAAGGGAAACAGCCCAGATCGCCATCTAAGGTCCCTAATAGAATTTAAGTGGGAAAGGATGTGAGAGTGTTAAAACAACCAGGAGGTTGGCTTAGAAGCAGCCATTCCTTTAAAGAGTGCGTAATAGCTCACTGGTCGAACGCTCTTGCGCCGAAAATGTAACGGGGCTAAATTTCTAACCGAAGATGCGGATTGTATGATTTATCATACAGTGGTAGGAGAGCGTTGTATTCAGCGTTGAAGTCGAACTGCGAGGTTCGGTGGAGTGGATACAAGCGAAAATGCTCATATGAGTAAGTTAAATAAATGTGAAAACCATTTACACCGTAAGACCAAGGTTTCCCACGCAACGACAATCGACGTGGGGTTAGTCGGTCCTAAGACGAGGTCGAAAG
>DQTD01000060.1 GCA_016839105.1 Candidatus Altimarinota bacterium | reverse complement strand
TACATATATTACATATATTACTTATTTTATTATTCCATGAATATTACGTCTATTGCGAAAGAACATACTGGGCATTTAATTCCAACGGTTATAGATAAAACTCCAACAGGGGATAGAGCGTATGATATTTATTCTCGATTGTTAGAAGATAGAATTATTTTTTTGGGGTCTGCAATTGACTCACAAGTGGCAAATACAGTAATTGCACAGCTTTTATTTTTGGAAAAAGTGGATCCAAAAAAAGATATTATAATGTATGTAAATTCTCCTGGTGGACATGTAACCGCTGGGCTTGCGATTTATGATGCAATGCAATTGGTAAAACCAGATGTATCGGTCGTGTGTGTTGGGTTGGCAGCAAGTATGGGATCTATTATTTTATGTGGTGGAGCAAAAGGAAAAAGATATTCTCTTCCTCATTCGGAAGTAATGATTCATCAGCCACTGGGTGGAGCGGAAGGACAAGCCTCTGATATTAAAATTGCTGCATTGCATATTGAAAAAACTGGAAATGTTTTATATGGAATATTGGCAAAACATTCTGGGCAAACAATAGAAAAAATTGAAGCTGATTGTGATAGAGATAATTATATGACAGCCGAAGAAGCAAAAGAATATGGATTGATTGATGAAGTGATCGGTGCACGGAAGTAATGTATACATAAAAAAAACGAGAGATAACTCTCTCGTTTTTTTTGTTTATTTATTTACTAATAAATGTATTAATTCTTTAAGCATTTCTTGCTCGAGTTTTTGAACTTTTGGTTTAAGTGTTGCGACTGTTTCATGTTCTGAAATGTCACATGCTTTTTGATTTATTATTTTTCCTGCATCTACTTCTTCTGAAACGATATGAAGTGTGGCTCCAGTTATTTTACATCCAAAATTTATTACATCTTGGTGAACGGTATCACTCATTCCTCCTGCAAATGCAGGAAGAAGCGATGGGTGTATATTAAAAATTTTATTTCGAAATGTTTCAACAAAAAGAGGGGATACTATTCGCATGTACCCAATCATAAAAATATATTCAGTGTTGTAGCGTTGTAAAATTTTTAAAACTTTTTTATCATATTCTTCTCGAGTGTTTTCTTTTGTTACAATAAAATATGGAATAGAAAATTGTTTTGCTTTTTCTATTGCTCCTGCATCTGCTTTATTTGTAATAAGAATACATTCTATTGTATTTGCATGATATTTTTTAATATATGTAAATAATGATGGAAGATTAGATCCAGCCGTTGATGCAAGTATTGCGAGTTTCATATTTTTTTTTATCGTGATACTTCTGCGGTAGAAGAAGTTATTGTTGGCTGTGGAGTCGGTGTTGCAGGGGGAGAAGTATTTGCACCAGTTGTAACCACTGGTGCAGGTGTAGCAGAAATTTGTGTTGATGCGGTTGCGGTTGGAGTCATAGTTGTAGTTGTAGTTGGTTGTGGAGTTGCTGTATTTTTTGGTGCGGTAAGTGTTATTGATATTTTTTGAGTACTCAGAATTTTTTTATTTTCATCTTTTGCATATACAATATATTCATATGTATCTGGTTGTAATTCATCAATCCAATATTTCCATGTTTTTTGTCCTTTTTTATATTTTTGCAGCGTATATGAAGAATTAAGAGTCATGTTGGAAATAGTAATATATGCAACATTTGTACTAGAAACTCCATTTAAAATAATTGTGTCTCCTTCTATTTGAGTATCTCTTCCTTGGTTCGGAGCTGTAATAATAAAATTTGTAGTCGCATCTTCTTCATTTGTTTCTTCTTCGGTTTCATTATTCTCTTCTGTTTCGTCTGTATTTTCTGGGTTATATGAAAGTTTTAAAGTTGTTGCTATAGATCTTTGGTTTTCTTTATTTACAGCATAGATTTTATATGAATTTATTCCCGAAAGAATAGTTTTATATTGTTTGCTTGCGGTGTACGACCATTCTTTTATTTTTTCATTATCTGAAAGAATTGGAATAAATGTGAGTTCTTCTTTGTTTGTTCCATTAGAAAATACAATTATAATTTTTTCAGTATCGAGTGAAGCAGTTCCTTTTATTTTTTGTTTTCCATTTGTTACAATAATTGCGGTTGAATCAAATTCAGGAAAAAGGAGTACAGGCGAGGGAATATCTAAATTTTCTTCTCGTGTGTCTTTTTCTGATAATTCTTCAAGCTTTTCTCCTTTATATTGAGCCACCAATTGAGATGATTGTAAAATACTTTCTGTTGGAATTTTTGTAAAAGTTATAATATTTAACGATTGTCCAATTCCAAATTCTCGTGATGTTTGAATCTTTCCATTTTCTCCAAGTTTTCCAACCCATATTTTTTCTCCATCTATAAAACTTACAATGTTATCTTGAAATAAAAATGTATTTTTTCCTGCTGCTACATAAATATTTTCTGCAATAAAAATTTTTAATTCTTCTTCTTTATTAAAATGAGTTTTTCCTGAAAATAAAATAGGCGATTTATTAATGATAATATTCCCAAATAATTCTCCATTTTTTGTTTTTCGCAATTTTTCAATTGATACTTCACTTTCTTCACCGAGTGAAAAAAATGAAGTATCTGGTAGTCGTATTTTTGCATCATTTTCTTTTTTTATATGCACCGTTTCACCTTCTGTAATAGGGTGATTATTTAAAATAACGCTCCAAATTCCAACATCTTTCATTTGAGATTCTGCAACTGCGGTCTCTTTTTCAAATGTTGCATATGCACTAATTCCGTCATTTGTTCCAAATAAGGATTGTAAAAACCACACAGCTCCAACTCCAACGGCTATAGAGAGTGTTAAATATATATATTTAACTGCTTTTGATTGTGGTTTTGTGTTGTCAGGTAAAAAAGAGTTATATTTACTTTTTTTATAAGGAGAGAAATCCATATGATAAGGGGTGTAATTATCGGTATATTGTAAAAATATACTACTCTATCTTTATTTTAAATTCAAATAATTTATAAATATCTGTACTATTGGTGTATATGTTTATATAAAATATAAAATTTATGAATTTACAAGAAATTAGAAAAAAAATAGATGGTGTTGATACACGAATATTTCATTGTATTATAGAGCGATTACAGTTGGTAGAAGAAGTTGTAAAATGGAAAGATGCGAATAATATGAGTATTTATGATGCAGAACGAGAAAAAGAATTAATTTCTGAAAAACGAAATATGGCAACAGAATTTGGAATTTCTCCAGATACAGCAGAAGAAATTTTTCGTGCAATTATTGCTGAATCTCATTTGCAAGAAAAAAAGTTTTTACAATCTGACATTACTTCTCCTTTAAAAATAAGAAGACGTAGTATTCAAAATCATGTAGATTTATTAGATATTTTTTCTCTTATTTCAAAAAAATATAAAAATTTCTTTTTTCTGGAAAGTTTGGGTGATGACGAATGGAATCATTCTTCATATTTAGGATTTTCTCCAAAAAAAATATTTGCCATAAAAGATTTTGAAGTTTTTATAGATGGAGTTTCTCAGGGAAAAAAAACAGACCCTTTCTCATGGTTAGAAGAGCAATTTGCTCCGTATCAAAATCTTGTAGCGAATACAAAAGAAAATGGATTTGTAGGAGGGCTGGTTGGGCATATTAATTTTGAAGCGGTGAAATATACTGAAAAAAGTTTGAATTTAGAATCACATTCAGGTTTTTTTGATGTTGAATTTGGTTTATATTTAGATGGTTTAATTTATAATCGAAAAACGGAAGAATTAGAATATATATTTACGGAAGAGGATAGATTTGAAGAAGTTTTAGATGTATTAAATACTCAAAAAATTGAAAATTCTGAAGAGACTAATATGTCTAAAATTCTAAAAAAATCTGTAAGCTTTTCAGATAAAAAAATGGATGAATATATTGAAGAGTGTAAAAAAGAAATTTATGCAGGAAATGTATTTCAAATTGTGCCATCTCGCAAATTTAATTATGAAATAATAAGAGGAAAAAAAGAAGAAGAAAATAATAATTTTGAGGTAGATGTTTATAAAAAATTAAGAGAAACAAATCCTTCACCAAATATGTTTTTTATTAATTTTGAAGACCGAAAAATTATTGGATCTTCTCCGGAGATGATTACAAAAATTCAAGGAAAAAGAATTGAAACATACCCAATTGCAGGAACACGTTCGAGAGGAAATACACCACAAGAAGATGCAAAACTTTCTGCCAAAATGCTTTCTGATGAAAAAGAAGTTGCAGAACATTTAATGTTGGTTGATATGGCGAGAAACGATTTAGGAAAAGTTTGTGAATATGGAAGTGTGAAAGTTGAAGAAATAATGGCTTTGAAAAAATATTCACATGTTCAGCATATGGTGTCGAGAGTTGCAGGAAAAATAAAACCAAATATTTCATCTTTGCAAGCTGCTCTTAGTAATTTTCCTATGGGGACGGTAGTTGGTTCTCCACGAATTGAAGCGTTAAAAATTTTACAAAAACATGAAAAAGAATTGCGTGGTCCATATGCTGGAGGAATTGGATATTGGAGTATTACAGGAGATATGCAATTATCTTTGGCAATTCGTTCACTTTTTATTCATAAAAATTCTGCATTTGCACAAGCTGGAGCTGGAGTCGTTTTTGATAGTATCGCACGATTTGAACGAGAAGAAATAGAAAAAAAGGCAAAAAATATTATTGGTTTATTATAATTTTGTAATAAATTGTTATGGGTTTTTTGTATTTATGATAGGATTGATTTAGTGTGTATGGGGTGTTTATTTGATTTTTTATACAAAAGATATGCAAAATTTTTTACTCTCATTTGGGATTTTTGAAATAACAGTATCGCTTATTTTAACAATATTTGGGTTTTCTCTTTCTTTTTTGATGCTTACAAGAACAGTGCATGAACGAAAATTATCTCTTTTGTTTTTGAGTGATAATATTATATTGCTCACTCTTTTTTCTATGTTTTTTGGGCGATTAGGAATATTTCTTACAGATTTAGCATTTGTTGTTTCTGAAAAAGTATTTGAAGTATCACATTGGTATGAAAAATTTTGGGTTAAGATAGAAGTTTTTTTTGCATTTTGGCAAGGAGGTATAAATTTAATTTGGGCATTAGCAGGTTTTCTCTTTGTGTTTTTAATACTGTGCTTTATTAAAAATGAAAAACCGTTGTCATGGCTCGATGCATTTTCGTTACCGTTTGTTTGGTTTCTTATTTTTTATTCTCTTGGTGAATTTTTTTCAGGAGAAAATTATGGAAAACCTGCACCAGATGGGTTTCCATTAACAGCAAGTTATAATCTTAGAGATGTGCAATATCAGGGAGAAGTGTTTCCTGTTCAAGTGTATGAGGCAGTTTTATTGCTTGTTTTATTTTTCTTTGCATATAGTTTATGGGAAAAATATATAGATGAGTCATGGCCAAATGGAATTGTTGGAGGAGTTGTACTTTCTGCGTTATTTTTTGTATTGTTTTTATTAGAGTTTTTGCGATGGGGGGCTACTCCAGATGTGTTAGGATTTATTCCAATTGAAGGGTTTTTACTTTTAATGGTGAGTTTTGGAATTTTGTTGTTTATGTTTTTTCGGGGACATTTTTGGTTTTTTTCTCGATTTAAAAGTCGATTTGGAAATGTATAATGCAATCTTGTTTTAAAATCTCTAGACATTTTTTCTTTTCTTTGATAATTTGTATTCTGCAAGATCTAAATTTGCATGTCGCGGGGTGGAGAAGTGGTATCTCGTCGGGCTCATAACCCGAAGATCATAGGTTCGATTCCTATCCCCGCAACCAATAAATATTTTTTAAAAAAATCATAATTTCACATTTATGATTTTTTTTATATCAATATGGATGTTATTATGCGAAAGTGGTGAAATGGTAGACACGCTGGCTTGAGGGGCCAGTGACCGCATTTTTGGTCGTGGAGGTTCAAGTCCTCTCTTTCGCACCATAAAAATTATTAAAAAAATATGACACTGAAAAAAAATATATTACGTGTAGATAACAAATTAGTAGATTTTTTATATAGACATATATCAAAGTTAAAGCGATGGGCGGATATTGAAAAAGAGTTATCACCAGAGGAAAAATCTATAGAAAAAAAATTCTTTTTTTTTGTTTTTGTATTTGGATTTTTTGTATTTTCTTCAGCTTCGGCATCTTCATACTTAAGGTCTGAAGGGTTTTCTACGTGTGATGAGGGTGAAAATGAACGTGAATGTACGAGAATTGGAGGAGCTGGGTTTTGGCCAAAGCCAGAGTTTTCATTTGAAAATACCGATTCTGGTTATACGCTGGCAGAAGATGGTTTTTTTGCAAAAGCAAGTGTTCCAACTACCGATGGTGTGGATAGATCTGGTATTTCAACCGTTACACGATATGAAGTTCAACCTGGAGATTCTTTAGATTTAATTGCGTCTAAATTTAATATTACCATTAAAACAATTACCGATAATAATGTAATAAAAAATACAGATGTTTTGGAAACAGGAGATATTTTAAAAATTCTTCCAGTTGATGGGTATTTATATGTAGTAAAAAGAGGAGATACGGTTTCTCAAATTTCTAAAAAATTTGGTTTAGATCAAGAAGTATTTATAAAACAAAATAAATTAGATGTTCGTGGGTTAAAATCTGGGTTTTCTGTAATTTTACCAGGAAAAACAAAACCTGCGTATGTCGCACCAGTTGTTACAAAGCCTCGGTATGTGGCAAGTCGAAGATCTGGGTCTAAAAAAGCATATAATGGAAATCAGTCAGGAGGGTCTGCTACATATAATTATACAGCTCCTCGTTCAGGAAAAAGATTTTCTTGGCCTGTTGTAGGAGGAGGAACTCTTACTCAAGGGTTTCATTACGGACATTATGCAATTGATATTTGGGGTCCAAATCAGCCTGGTATTAAATCTATTGGTGCTGGAACTGTTATTCGAGCAGCATATAATTGTGCTCCACGGTCGTATGGGTGCCAAGGGGGATATGGAAATCTTGTAGTAATAGATCATGGAAATGGGTATAAAGGGTTATATGCACATAATTCAAAAGTGTATGTAAAGGTGGGAGATAAAGTTAAAACAGGGCAAATTATTGCAAAAATGGGAAATTCTGGAAATACAAGAGGTCGAACAGGAATTCATTTGCATTTCGAATTAACATATAATGGTCGAAAAATTAACCCTATATATTCTTTATAAAATAATTATAAAAAATTGGTACTTGTGATGTTGTGTAAATCTTGTGATACTTTTTACAGTATTTATTACTACTATTTAATTATCTTTAACTACTACAATTATGTACGCATTAAATAGATCAAAATTTATTGGATATGTTACCGAAAAACCAGAACTCAGAACGATTCCAAGTGGAATGGAGGTCTGTGATGTTAATATTCGAGTTATTTCAAAAGTAACAAAAGAAGATGGAAATGTTTTTGATTCAACATCGTTTCATACTGCAACGTTTTGGGGAGGTATTGCAAAAACTGTTGGGTCGTATACAAATGCAGGTTCTCAAATTTATATTGAGGGGCGATTAAAAACTGATTCATGGCAAGGTGATGATGGAAAAGCACGATATAAAACAAAAATTATTGCAGATGATTTAATTCTTCTTTCTCGAAGAGATGGAGATTATCCAGCTCTTCAAAGTAAAATAGTTGGAACAGGATTAAATGAAGTAGAATTAATTGGAAATATTACAAAAGATGTAGAATTGCGAGAAACGACATCTGGTCAATCGGTTGCATCTACGTCGGTTGCAACAAATCGAAAATGGAAAAATCGACAAACAAATGAATTTCAAGAAGAAACAGAGTTTCATAATATTGTTTTATGGGGAGACTTAGCGAAAGAAGCTTCTAAAAATATTTCAAAAGGTTCAAAAGTCTATATAAAAGGACGATTACAAAGTAGATCGTGGGAAACTCCAGAAGGAGAAAAACGATATACTACAGAAGTTGTAGTAGAGTCTATTTCAGCGTTGGGGCATGAAGCACCAGCTGCGGCAACAGCAACTGTTGCGACCGCATCGGTAGCTCCAAAATCTGAGCCAGTGGAATCGGTTGCAGAGGATTTACCAACTATTTCGTATGAATCTGATATTAAACCAGAAGATTTACCATTTTAATAGAATCTCTGGGAATTTTTGAAAAAAAGGAATAGAGTAGAGAAGATATAAATTTTCTCTACTCTATTTTTTTATGACTACAAAATCTACGATCAAAAATGAATCTGCTGGATATCGAGTGCATTTTGACCGACTCCGAAGCGTGTATGACAAAACTTACTTTCAAAAATTCCAGCAAATTGGAGAGAAAAAATTCAAGATTTTACGGCACTGTATATTTTTTTACATACGACTTTTCGTGGAGTGTATGCAAAAGTTATAGAAAATGAAAAATTGCCAACAGGAGTCTTAAAGAAATTAGGAAAAATATTTAAGAAAAATTCGACAATTACCAATGCAAATGTAGAAACTTTCCCAGAAATTTTTGAGATAAATAAAAAACTTATTACATTTA
>DQTD01000017.1 GCA_016839105.1 Candidatus Altimarinota bacterium | reverse complement strand
TATACTGTATAACTTTTTTTGGCATTATTTCTATTTTTATAAGTCATCTAATCCAAATCGAACTTTTTTACTCTTTGGATTTTCTACACGAAAACCAATTGGCAATAAAACAGTTGGAATAAACTTTTCATCAAGCTTTAAAAATTCTTGAATTTTATCTGGTAAAAATCCTCCAATGGCACAACTATCTACTCGTAATTCAGCACACGCCGCCAACGCAAAACCCAAAGCTATGTGTACTTGATTTTTAGCCCAAACTAAAATTTCTTCAGAAGATTGAGATTGTACAAAACCTCTCATAACATCTCCATACCCTTCTAAAGTTTTCAGAACTTCTTTATCTCCTCCTGAAGCAAGCTGAAGATATGCATCAATACGATCCATTATATCGGTTCGCGCTGAAAAAACAAGAAGATGAGAACAATTTCCTACTTGAGCCTGATTAAACGAAAATCCTTGTATTTTTTTTAAATCTTCACTGTTTTCAATAACATCAACCCTATATGGCTCCAACCCAAAAGAAGTAGGTGTCATTTCTATTGAATATAGAATTTTTTGTAATTTTTCTTTTGTAATTTTTTTATCTATATCAAAAGATTTAACTGCATACCTCCAATCTAAATTTTCTAAAAACGACATAATCATTCCTTTATATTTTTTTAACTATTTTTAACTATTTTTTCTCTTTTTTAAGATATGCTCTTCCTCTTCCTCCTTCTGGTTCTTCCCATTTTGATTCATCAAAATCATAAACAGCTCGCCCAACCCGAATAAATGCTGGTGATTTTTGTAAATTTAAAGAAATAGTATTTTCTTTAACATCTCGTAATTTTTCAACTTCTTCAATAATTTCTCTGCGTTTTAAAGGACCTTTTTCTTTTAAAACTTTCGCAATTATATCCATAACAGTTCCAGCAGGAATCCCCCATTTAGTTAATGCGTATACTCCTCTACCAACTAATACAAAATCTTTATATCGAATTAAGTCATTATGAACAGCTTGAACCGTTACATGTTTTTGACTTTTCCCAAACTCTGAAATTTTATTTGCCAACTCAACAAAATGAAGAGGTTTTTTTAATTTTTGAAATATTAAAATTGCTTTATCTTTAATACTTTTAGGATTGATATGTCTCCATTTAGAAAGACCAATGTATCCTTCATCAACTACTAAAATATTTATTGCAGATTTTGCTACACTTTCCATTGTCATTTTACTTACTTCAATATCATCTTTTATATCTTTATAAATTGCTGCAAAAGACATTACATCTTTATTGTCTTGTAATCGTTTTTTTACAACTTTATATGTTTTTGTAATTTGTGGAAATTTAATTGCTGTAAAATGATAAATTGGAGCAAAATATTTATCTCTTCGCACTTCAGACACTTCTTTATCTAATCGAATTGCAAATCGAATAACATTCGCAGTATACGAAGTATCACTATGAAGAGCCACTAAAACTTTAGAAATAAGACTATCTGAAACTAAAACTCCTCCATTTTCTTGTAAAATACTTCGTGCAACATCTGTAATATTACGAATATGCGAATTCATTACATTTCTTTGTAATTTTTTTAATGCGTTATTTTCAATTTGACGTATTCGCTCTCGTGTTACATCAAAATGTTGTCCAATTTTTTCCAATGTTTGTTTTGGCTGATCATCTAACGAAAATCGTTTTGTAATAACTTTTTTTTCTGTTTGAGACAAAATAAGAAAAAAATCTTCAATTAAATCTTTTAATTTTTCATCTGAGGCTTCAAATTGTTTTACGACTGTAGACATATATCTAATATAATTAAAAAAAACAAAATACCTAACTCATTCGTTTTTAATCCTAATAGATTTTAAACCAAATTAAAAGATTATTTTTGCCAAAAGACAAGAATTGTTGCATGAACCCCCTAAACTAGACTAAAAAAACTTTTATTGGGTAATGAGTATATTTTGAATATTTTACACAATAAAACTACAAATTTTATACCTAATAGTAAAAATGTAAAGATTGGTGCATATATAACTTGTAAACTTCCAGTTATTCCAACTGTTGTTGCAGACATTTTTTGCAATGCATATAAAATAAATCCATGTCCGAAAGTTGAATTTAAAAACATGAAAGAATGTATTAATGATTTACAGTCTTAATTTTAAAAACTATTATTCAAAAAAAATACTACATTATTACAATTTGAAGAAAATCCAACTGCTCCTCATTTAAGAAATCATGCATTAAAAGGAGAACTTTTTGGATTACGATCTATAAATGTAACAGGAGATTTACGAATTATTTTTGAAATAAAAGATGATTATATAATTGTTATTTTAGTAGCGATTGGAACGCATTATCATGCTTTTCATAAAAACTATGTGCCTTAATTCTTTGCATTCCAGAATCCAATTTAAGAGTTGAAATACTATTTTCCTGTGCGTAGATTTCCACTCTTTCAAGAAGCTGAGAAGCAATATTTTCTCCTCGCATTTTTTCATCAACAATTAAATCATCCAATAAGAGTACCAAGAGTACCAAGCGTTTTCATCTTTTGGAGTGCAATAACAGGGAATAATAAAACATATCGTAATCCATTTTGATTTTTAATAATAGTCATGAATCCTGATGTTAACAGCAAGAATTCCGAATAAAAAAGCCGTAAATAAAATTTCCATATAATAATTTTTGTAAGTTTTTTTATTTTTTCTGAAACAACATATACCCAATCGGTATTAAAAATAGAGTTAAGAACGACGAAACCGATAACCCAAAAATGATTGTATAGGCAAGACCTGCCCAAAAACTATCTATAAAAATTAAAGG
>DQTD01000059.1 GCA_016839105.1 Candidatus Altimarinota bacterium | reverse complement strand
ATTCCAAAGTCATTTTTTCAAAAAGAGGCAGACCATATTGAAGGATTTGCTACTGAATGTGCTGTTGTTACACATACTCGACTCGAAAACCAAGACGGAATACTTGTTCCCGCAGGAAAATTAGAAGAAGAATATATTATTCGCCCTACCAGTGAAATGATTATTGGAGAAAGTTTTTCTCGATGGGTGCAATCGTATAGAGATTTACCGTTAAAAATTAATCAATGGGTAAATGTAATGCGATGGGAAATGCGAACTCGACTATTTTTACGAACATCAGAATTTTTATGGCAAGAAGGACACACCGCCCATGAAAGAGAACAAGAAGCACGAGAAGAGACTGAAATAATGCTGCAAGAATATAAAAAATTCTTGGAAAGTTATTTAGCAATGCCTGTTCTGGAAGGAGAAAAAACACCAGAAGAACGATTTCCAGGTGGAGATAATACCTATACCGTAGAAGTTATGATGCAGGACAAAAAAGCATTACAAGCAGGAACATCGCATTATTTAGGACAAAATTTTTCTAAAAGCTTAGACATTACATTTCAAACTCGAGACGAAAAAGAAGAATTTGCATATACAACTTCGTGGGGAGTTTCTACACGATTAATTGGTGGACTCATAATGACTCATGCTGATGATGATGGACTTGTTTTGCCACCAAAAATTGCTCCTAAACATATTGTAATTATGCCATTTTTATCGAAAAAAAATAGCAATCCAGAAGCTGATAAAAATACATTAGAACAGTGTAAAAAATTAAAAAATAGTTTAGAAAAACTAGAATTTAACAAAAACAGTAATAATTATAATAATCATTCTGACGAAAATTATAGTGAAAAATCTATAGAAATAGAAGTTACGATTGATGCGTCTGAAAAAGGTGGAAAAAATTGGGATTGGGTACGAAAAGGAATTCCACTTCGAATTGCGTTAGGAGAACGAGATATTGAAAAAGGAGGATTTATGCTTTCACAAAGAGATAAACCCGCAAACGAAAAAGAATTTGTTTCATTTGATGATATTGAAAAAATTTCAAATATATTAGATGAAATGCAAGAAAATATTTTTAGAAAAGCACAAAAATTTCATAATGAAAATATTACAGATGTTGCTTCTATAGAAGAACTAAAACTACATTTTTCAGAGAAAAATTCAGAAAATTCTACTGCAGGATTTGTTATTTGTTATGCCGATGAAGAAGTAAACGAAGAAAGAGAAAAATTGTTAAAAGAATTAAAAATTACGGCTCGATGTATTCCGTATAAATATAATAGATATGCGAATAATGGAAAGGGAAATGAAGAATCAAAATGTATTTTTTCTGGAAAAACAACGAATACAAAAATTGTGTACGCTCGAGCGTATTAGTTTAAACATCATTACATGGATACCATTATGAATATTTTAAATCATTTCACAAATCTTTCAATTTTTTCTTTACTTTGGGCAATAGGGCTTACATCTCTTGCCGTTTTTGTGTGGCATGAAATACTTTCTCGATCACGAAGAAAAGGTTTAACATTTTTCTTTTGGCTTATTTTCTGCATAACTCTTGCATTTGCATTTGTATGGATTGTTTTTTTTCAAGACATAACAACAAAAGGTCTTTTACAATTTTTTACACCAAATAGTTCACACAATGCAGAATTAAATATATATTTTAGCTACTCTTTATTTTTTTCACTTTTTATAATCGGAATGATTATAGAATTTGGAAAAAATATTATTGTTCGTTTTTTGGGGAAAAGCTTTTTTGAAACAGTAGACGATGTCGTAGATTTATCATTTGCTACCGCTTTAGGGTTTACTGCAATGGAAAATTTTTTACATTTTTATAATTTATTTTTTCTGATAGATACATATCAAACGCCTATTTCTATACTAAAAGAAGTTATTTCTCAAGTATTTTTTGTTATTCCTATTCACTTATTTTGCTCTGGAATATTTGGATATTACTATGCACTGTCTCTTTTTGCTTTACCTGAAAAACGAAAATTTTGGAAAAAACTCTATGGATTTATTCAATTTATAAAAGGAACAATTATATCATTAACCATATACGGATTATTTTTTTATATACAAAAACAAGACTATACAATGCAAGACATTGCTCATATTTTTGGTTTTGAAAATTTTCCATTAAATGAAAGCTTATTCCCATTTATTTCTTTTATTTTTTCATCACTCACTGCCCTTTATTTATTTGAAAAACTTGGAGATTCCGCTTTTATAACAGAAACAAAATCTGAAAAACTGAAAAGAGAAGAAAAAGAAGCTACAGATAAACATGAACAAAAAGGATCAAAATAAAATACATTATTTACATATTTCAAATGATACATTCAAAATATTCACCAGACAAAATACAACTTTCAATATTTTCATTCTCCTTTTTTAGTCTAATATTCCTTTGGTATTCACTGTTTATAACAAAAAATTTATTTATTTTAAATATAGATAAAACAATAAATACAACAATGAGTGGCTTCCATTCATCAGAAATCATAAATCAATTTTTTCTTTTTGCAACACATTGCTTTGACCCAAAAATATTTTTATTATGGTTTTTTATTTTACTTGCTCTGCTTGTATGGAAAAATAAAAAATATGAAGCACTGTTTTTATTTTTTGGAGTTACAGGTGGGCAAACCATTAAAATTCTTATGAAATGGATAACTGATAGATCTCGACCCGAAAACCCATTTGATTTATACGTACATGAATCAAGTTTTCCAAGTGGACATGCGATGACTGCAATATTTTTAACACTTGCAATTAGCTATTTATTTACCAAAAAATTACCAAAAATTACAAAATATCTAGTACGAATTTTACTTATAACAACGGGGTTACTCGTAGCATTTTCCAGAATATTTACACAAGTACATTATTTTTCAGATATTTTTACTGGAGGAATTTTAGCAATAGGAAGCTTTAGTTTTACTCTTTTATTTTTTACATTCATTCAGCATAATTATCCTAATTTTTACACAAAATCATGAATACAGAATTTACCCTTTGGCATAATCCACGATGCACAAAAAGTCGAGAAACATTACAAATATTAAAAGATAATAATAAAAATCCTATTATTAGAGAATATTTAAAGGATAAGCCCTCTGAATCTGAAATTTTTAATATTTTAGAACTTTTAAAAATAGATACAAATAATAAAAATGAAGTACTTACAATTGTGAGACAAAAAGAGAAATTTTGGAATTCAGAAAATATTATACTTTCTGAATTATCTGCAAAAGAAATAATAGAAAAATTAGGAGAATTTCCAAAAGGAATTCAGCGCCCCATTTGCATTAAAAATAATACAATTGCTGTTATTGGACGACCACCAGAAAATATATTACCCCTTCTTTAAACATGTTTTTTGAAAAAATAAGTACCGCACTCACTCAGCAAAAAAAAAGACCTGGATTTAAACAAAAACGAGCACACTCAAAACACTCAAATGAAGATTATCGATTTTTATTTTTAGGATTATTTTTTATACTTGGATTTTTATTGGTACTATGGAAATTATACCAATTGCAAATAGTACAACATGAAGAATTTCAAAAAAAAGCATATAATTCACGAAACACTTCATATTCCATTAAAGCACGAAGAGGTGCTATTTTCATGCAAGATATAAAAACAGGAGAAATTGCTCCCGTTGCACTCAATACCACACTTTATACCGTTTTTTTTGATGCACGTGCTGAAAATGACTCAGATTTTTCTATTATTGCAAAAGAACTTACAAATATTTTGTATACAAAAAATAGATATGAAGAATGTAAAAAAGATATAACAAAATGCCCAGAAAATAGTGTAATAACCGTATATGCGAATCAAAATGATTCTGATTCTAAAATGATTTCAAGCACAACTGATTCAAAAATTCTCGCACAAACACCGCCAACATATATAAACGCAAAGCAAAAATTTGAAAAAAATATTCTTACTGATTTTTTGTATAAACGAGAAAAAATGATTTGGGCAACCGAAATTGAAGACTCTGTTCTCCGAAAAATTGAATCTGCCAGTATTCCACATTTATATGTCTCATTTAAAAATCATCAAGTATATATAGATTTAATAGGGCTAACTGATGAGAACAGAGTGAATATTTCACAAGTACTTACAACACACTTTGGAGGAGATAAAAAAAAAATTGCAAAAAAATTATATTCCAAAAGAAGAGGATATATTCCTGTAATGCATAGGGTGTATCCAGAAGAAATTAATACTATAAAAAAACTACAAAAAAAATATTATGAAATATATCTAGATAATAATAAAGACTCTCCATTTGAAAGCATCGGATTTGAAGAAGACCCTGTTCGATACTATCCAGAAAATGATTTAGCTGCACAAGTTATAGGATTTGCCGATACCAAAGGAATTGGACAATATGGAATAGAAAGTAGTATGAATGCTCTGCTCGCAGGACAAGATGGGTTTTTATCTGCATCTCGTGATACATCGGGGAATACTGTAGAGAAAGATGGAGATAACGATAAAAAAGTGATAGATGGAGCAGGTGTTGTTTTAACTTTAGACAGAACTTTACAAAAATACACAGAAAAATTATTAGATAAAAAGGTGAAAGAATTTAAAGCAGATTCTGGACAAATTATTGTAATGGATCCCAGGAATGGAGATATTTTAGTTATGGCAAATTCTCCACGATTTAATCCAAATTTATATGGAGATGTATATGAACGACACCAAATTACAAAAAAAGATCTTACCGAGAAAAAAATATATAAATCTCAAGTAATTGAAACAAAAGATGAAAATAATAACTTTATATTATCTGAATATGAAGACCTAGAAAAAGCAGCAAAAAGAGGCGGAGAAGATGAATTTTTTGTATATAAAAACAGATTAGGACCAGGAGCATATGTGAACAAAACAATCATGGAAATTTTTGAACCGGGGTCTGTGATGAAACCGTTAATTATGGCAGCTGCAATACAAGAAGGAGAAATAACAAAAAACACCACTTATACTGAAAAAAAACCAATTCAGGTCGGACAATTTTTTATTAGAAATGCAGATCATAGATACAAAGGAGTACAAAATATGTTTAATATAATAGAGCGTTCGGCGAATGTCGGAATGGTTTTTATTTCGAGAAAAATGGGAAAAGCACTTATGTATCAAGCATTAAAAACGTATCAATTTGGAGAATATACAAATATAAAACTTCCTGAAGAATTATCTGGAGCACTCGCCTATTGGAAAAATTGGTCAACTGCAAAACAACTTACTGTTTCTTTTGGACAAGGAGTTTCATCAACTCCACTGCAAGTGGTTCGGGCATGGTCGGCTCTCGCCAATGGTGGATATTTAGTACAACCACGAATTGTATCTGAAGTGAGGCATTCGAATGGATACATTGAAAAATTTCCAAATAGCAAAAAAAAGATTTTTTCATATGATACCGTAAGTGATATGAACGAAATTTTAATATCATCGACACAAAGAGGCGTTGCTAAAAATGGAAGAGTAAAAGGGTTTTATATTGCGGGAAAAACAGGAACTTCTCAAATTATTGGAAAAAATGGAAAATATGAAGATATAGAGTCAGACGATGCAGAAGGAAATACTATTACAGGATTTATTGGATTTGCACCAGTAAAAAATCCAAAATATTTAATTTATGTAAAATTTGATAGACCACGAAAAGGTATTCGAAATTTAGATGTGTATGGTTCTACGACAGCAGCTCCAACTTTTTCAGAACTTATGGCATTTATTTTAGATTATTTTAATGAAGAAAGTGATAAATAAAATTTCTATACTCATCATTAGTATTAGTGTAAGTTTTTGCATGAATCTAACAACTTTTGCAGAAACAAAAATAAATCTTCAAAATAATAATTCGGAAAGAATAACAGATTTAGCGAATATTTTTACACCACAAGAAGAAAATAATTTGAAAAATAAAATTTTAGAAATAGAAAAAAATACACAAGCACAAGTTGCAATACTTACTATTCAAACCCTGCATGACAAAAAAATTAATCCAGAAAATTTAGATATTTTTCAATTTGGAATAGAACTATTGTCCGATAAAAATTTAGGCTGGAATATTGGAGATGAAAAACTCGACACTGGTTTGTTTTTACT
>DQTD01000033.1 GCA_016839105.1 Candidatus Altimarinota bacterium | reverse complement strand
TTACTTATGACAGAAAATAGAGAAAAACAATTATATACATATTTAGAAAATCTTAATATTAGTTTTGAAAAACATGAACATGAAGCATTTCCAACATGTGAAGCATCTGGAACATATTATACAGAAAAAAATATGGGAAAAGATTGTAAAAGTATTTTTATGCGTAACAGAAAAGGGAAAAAACACTATTTAATAGTATTGCCTGCAAATAAAAAAATAGATGTTTTATTTCTTGCAGAGTTTTTAGAAGAACATCCAAAAATGAGTTTTGCGTCTGATGAAAGATTAGAAAAATATTTAGGATTAAAAGCGGGAAGTGTAACACCTTTTTCACTTTTACATGAAAATGCAAAAGAGGTAATTGTTGTGTTTGATTCTGATATTTTTTCTGAAGAAACAATTCATTTTCATCCATTGCGAAATACTGCAACTCTTCATCTTTCAACTTTAGATTTTAAACAATATGTAGAAAGTCTAGAACAAAAAATCAAATTTATTTGTTTTTAATATGTTCTTTTTCTTCAATTTTTTATACACTTCATATAAAAAAAATTGAAACATTTATTCTCTTTATGTATTTTGCTATGCAAGCACCACTCAAAGAACGATTTTATATAAAAGGAGGAAAAGAATTATCTGGTTCTATCGAAATACCTGGATCAAAAAATGCTGCGTTACCAATTTTAGCAGCAACTCTTGCGGTAAACGGAATTTCAAGAATTACAAATATTCCAGATTTATCAGATACTCGTGGGTTTATGGAAATTATGAAATCTATTGGAGCAAAAATAGAGCAAGATGCAGATAATAAACGAAATTTTACAATTGATGCACGAAATTTAACAGGAGGTGGAAATGTTTCTGGAAGTTATATTGGAAAAATGCGATCGAGTATTATGTTTTTAGCACCAGTTTTAGCACGATTTGGAAGAGTTTGTATTCCTTTTCCTGGAGGATGTGTTTTAGGGAAACGGTCGGTAAATATTCATTTAAATGTTTTTGAAGCACTTGGCGCAACTATTATTGAATCTGAAACACACATAGAATTAGAATTAAAAAATGGTGAATTTATAGGGAATCAATTCGTAATGCCAGAGCTTTCAGTTACAGCAACCGAAAATGCTTTAATCGCAATGGCATTTGCAAAAGGATATTCTAATTTACGATTGGCTGCTTCTGAGCCACATGTTCAAAATTTATGCGAATTTTTACAATCAGCAGGAGCACAAATTTCTGGAATAGGAAGTCATGCACTTGAAATAAAAGGAATAAAAAATAATGAAAATATATCTCCTGAAATAACAGTAACATCAGATTATTTACAAGTGGGAACATATGTTTTAGCCGGAATTTTAACAAATTCTGAAATTACAGTACACAATGCAGAAATTTCTCATTTAGATTCTTTTATAGAAAGATTAAAACAAACCGGTGCAAAATTTGAAGTAAATGAAAAAGAAAAATATATTAAAACATTAAAACGAGATGTAATAAATATACATGAAAAATTAACAGCTGTTAATATTCAAACAGGAGTTTTTCCAAAATTTGCAACAGATTTACATCCTCAATTTGCAGTATTGTTAACGCAATGTGAAGGAGTTTCAAAAATTCAAGAAACATTATTTGAACGAAAATTTGCATATTTATTAGAATTAGAAAAAATGGGTGCAGATGTAGAAATTCAAAATCCGCATGTATTTAAGGTTACAGGTCCAACTCCATTTATTGGTACAACAGTTGCATCACAAGATATTCGTGCAGGAGCTGCAATGATTCTTGCGGCATTAATTACTGATGGAATCACTGAAATTACAAACATTCATTATATTCATAGAGGATACGAAGATATAGAAGGAAATCTAACAAAATTAGGTGCTGAAATTAAAACAGTAGTGTAAATCTAATAATAATCTGTTAGATTAAAAGAGATTAAAAAAAATATTATTTATTAAAAAAAACTTATGAGTTATTACTCAAATCATAAAATTTATGACTTAGAAATCGCAGGAAAAAAATATACATTCGATTTCGGAAAATATGCAACACTTACAAATGGATCTTGTGTTGTTACATGTGGAGGAACTTCTGTGCTTGCTACAGCAGTGATGTCGCAAACAGCACGAGATATTGATTACATGCCGTTAATGGTTAATTATCAAGAAAAATTATATGCAGCGGGAATGATTAAAGGTTCTCGGTTTTTAAAACGAGAAACTCGACCATCTGATGATAAAATTTTAATTTCAAGAGTTATTGATCGTTCTATTCGTCCATTATTTCCAAATAATTTACGAAATGATGTACAAATTATGCTTACAACTCTTTCGTATGATAGAGATAATGAACATGATATTTGTGCAGCACTTGGGGCTTCTGCAGCGTTACATGTGTCAAATATTCCTTGGGGAGGACCAATTGCTATGTTACGAGTTGGTATAGATACAGAAACGAATAATTTAGTATTGAATCCAAGTTTTGAAGAAAGAAAGGTTCAAGATTTAGATTTAATTGTTTCGTCTACAAAAGACGGAGTTGTTATGCTTGAAGCTGGAGCAAAAGAGATAAATGAAGAAAAAATGTTAGAAGCGATAGAATTTGGACAAAAAGAAGGTGCAAAAATTTGTACATTTTTTGAAGAATTAAGAGCTGATCGTGGGCAAGAAAAAATTGTGCTTGCTGAACCAGAAAACGATGAAGAATTAAATACATGGGTGAAATCAGAATGTTTCGATGCGTATCAAAATGCATTATGGACAATTCCAGGAAAATTACAAAGAGTTGCAGCAAAATCTGTTATAACAGAAAACGCAAAAGCAAAAGCTCTTGAATCAGGAGGATTTGACGAAGAGAGATTAAATAAAAACTTTCAAAAATCGGCTGATTTAGTATGGAAAAATATTTTAAGAACAGCAATTTTAGAAGATGAAAAAAGAATTGCAGGGAGAAAATTAGAGGAAATTCGTTCAATTTATGTAGAAAAAAATATGTTAGAACGAACGCATGGTTCGGCATTATTTCAACGAGGAGAAACTCAAGCATTGTCTATTGTAACGCTTGCACCTCCATCACAAGGACAAATTGTTGAAGGAATAGAAGGTGAAGAAACTCATCATTATTTTCATCATTATAATTTTCCACCATATTCAGTAGGATCATGTTCGCATAGAGTAATGACTGGAAACCGAGAAATTGGACACGGAGCATTAGCGGAAAGAGCATTGCTTCCAGTTCTTCCATCTCAAGAAGAATTTGGGTATACAATTCGAGTGGTGTCAGAAATTTTAATGTCTAATGGTTCGTCTTCTATGGCTGCAACATGTGGTTCTACGTTAGCTTTAATGGCAGCGGGGGTTCCTATAAAAAGACCAGTTTCTGGAATTGCGATGGGGTTAATTACTTCTGAAGATGGTTCAAATTATAAAATTTTATCTGATATTCAAGACGATGAAGATTTTGTAGGAGATATGGATTTTAAAATAACAGGAACAACAGAAGGAATTACAGCAATTCAAATGGATATTAAATTGAAAAAAATTGATTTAGAAGTGTTTAAACAAGCATTATCTCAATCAAAAGAAGGGCGAGCTCATATCTTAGCTGAAATGTTAAAGGTTGTTCCTGTGGTATCAGAAAACCTTTCTAAATATGCTCCTAAAATTTTAACAGTACAAATCTCAACAGATTTAATTGGAAAAGTTATTGGACGAGGAGGAGAAATTATTCAAAAACTTACAGAAGATAGTGGATGTGAAATTAATATTAATGATGATGGATTGGTAACTGTTGCATCGGTTGGAGAAGATGATATGGAGATTTTAGAAAAAACAGTAGAAATTATTAAAATGTTGGCCTTTGAACCAAAAGTTGGAGAAACATATAATGCAACTATTGCACGTGTAGAAGCATATGGAGCATTTGTAGATATTACTTCAAATGTTGGAGGACTTGTTCACGTTTCAAAAATTGCAGATGAACGAATTGAAAATGTTTCGGATATTCTATCTGTAGGAGATACAGTTCGAGTAAAATTAACAGAAGTGGATAGTAAAGGACGATTGAACCTTTCTATTAAAGATGCTGATACAGAGTAAACAGTAAACAGTAAAC
>DQTD01000013.1 GCA_016839105.1 Candidatus Altimarinota bacterium | reverse complement strand
TATAAATTATATATAAATACTAACAAAAAAGAAGCTATTACGCTTCTTTTTTTATATATATTATGATCTTTTCTATGAAATTAAACTATTTATACATTAGATTCAAGATTTATTTTTTTTTCTAAATATGTAAAAATAATAATAATATTATAATTACACTCAAATGATTTTATCTGATAAGCATATTTTTGAAAAAATAGACGAAGGAGAAATAAAAATTAAATCTAAAAATGAGCATTGGAGAAATCAAATTCATGCATCATCTATGGATTTACGATTAGGAAAATATTTTAAAGTGTATAAACATCAAGAAATTGCATTGCTCGATCCGAAAAAAATGGATGAAAAAGCTTTGACTATCTTATATGAAAGAGACGAAAATACTCCATTTATTGTGCATCCTGGAGATTTTATTTTAGGAGTTACAGAAGAAGAAATAACACTTCCAAATGATATTGTTGCACGAGTCGAAGGACGTTCATCGCTTGGACGACTTGGAATTGTTATCCATTCAACCGCAGGATTTGTAGATGCAGGATTTAAAGGGACTATTACATTAGAAATTTCGAATATGAATAATGTGCCAGTAGCCTTATATCCAGGAATGAGAATTTGCCAGCTCGCTTTTGAAAATATGAGTTCTGCTGCACTCGTTCCATATGGAGAAAAAAAATGTTCAAAATATCAAAATCAAATTTTACCAGAAGAATCTAAAGTTGGAGCAGACCCAGAATTTAGAAAAGATGCATAACAGTAAATAAAAAATACTTCTGATTTTTCAGAAGTATTTTTTAATATACACCGTATTATTTTTTATCATTTGTCAGTTCCGCTTCCAGTTTTTTTATTTCAGCTTCTCGTTCCTCTTTTTGTTGTTTTTGTTGAGCTCTATATTTCTCTGCAGCTTTTTCTTTTTTAAGCGTAACTTTTCTATTTTTTTCTATTTTTTCTTTCTCTTTTTCTAAAAAATTATGAAGACCAATTTTCCAATGTGGTAATTTTTCTATTAGATTATTATTTAACGCAGTAGACAATGGTCGTTCTGCAAGAGTTTCAAATCTTTTTACTGGTGTAATAGTTGTTTCAAAACCTAAGTAATTTTTAATTTCTTCTACAAATTCTAGTCGCGATACCCCTCCTTTATGGTCTTCCCCTCTTTCGTTTACTATATGTAAAATTTTATTTTTTGGTAATTCTTTTTCAATTGCAAGCTTTAAAACACTTTCTGCAACATCAGGTGTAAATGACGGATTTCCCCATTCATTTTTTATAATTTTTATATCAGGAACATTTTTCATTAAATGCACTATCTTATTTACAAAATTTTGTCCATATTGCCCAGCCAACCACGATGTTCGCAACACAAATCCTTTTTCATATTGTAATACTTCTTTTTCTCCAAATAATTTATGCATTCCATATTTATTCACCGGTGAAAATTTTTCAGTATCATCATTTTCATCAAATGATTGATTTGTGTCTCCAGAAAAAACGTAATCTGTTGAAAAATGAAATAGTGGAATTTTTTTTGAAGAACACGCTTCTACAATATATTTTGGAGCAACCGCATTTATTGCTAAAGATAATTCCTCGCCTCGTCCTTCTTCACATTTATCAACAATTGTATATGCAGATGCATTAATAACCAAATCAATATTTTGATTCACTAAAACTGTTTGAATTTTTTCAACAATTTCTTCTTCTTTTGTTAAATCCAGATTAAATCTTGAAAATGGCACTATTTCAATTGTATCCATTTCTAAAGACATATTAAAGATTTCTGATCCCAACATTCCTTGCGCTCCTAAGAGTAATATTTTTTTCATAATTTTTTATTTTCAGAGTATATAACAAAATCAATATTACTCTTCTCTTGCATTTCTCACAATGCAAATGCCATAATATCCTTAATATATTGTTTCCTAATTTTTTTTATAATGTTTATTTTTCCGCAAATTTTAGATCTCATAAAAAATGTTTCTACAACTCTTCCACAAGATATACAAGATGCATTGCATCATGCACGAACAATAGAAAAAAAAGACAATATTGCGGCAAATATTTCACTCGATATTATAAATAAAAATATTGATATTTCCGCATTTGAAAAAGTGCCAATGTGCCAAGATACAGGATTTCCAACTTTTTTTGTTGCATATAATCCAAAGCTTCATGCGAATAGAATTGATGAAGAATATATTATTGAACAAATTAAAAAAGCTGTAAAAATGGCAACAAAAAATGGATTACTTCGACCAAATGCCGTAGATTCATTAACAGGAAAAAATTCTGGAACAAATATTGGAGACGATTATCCAAAAATTATATTCGAGAAAAATTTTGATTTACAATTACACGAAATACAATTAAAATTAATTTTAAAAGGAGGAGGAAGCGAAAATGTTTCTGACCAATTTGCCCTGCCCGCAAAAACAGATTTTGGACGAGCCAACCGAGATCTTGAAGGTGTTAAAAAAGCAGTATTACAAATAGTAAAAAATGCAGAAGGAAAAGGGTGTGCACCCGGAATTTTAGGAATTCATATTGGTGGAGACCGAGGAACCGGGTATGACAAAGCAAAAAAAAACTTATTCACTCCTTTATTTGAAAAAAATGAAAATGAAATTTTGGAAAAATTAGAAACTAAAATTTTAGCAGAAGCAAATCAACTCAATATTGGACCAATGGGGTTTGGTGGAAAATCTACAATTTTATCATGCCGTGTTTCTGTTTCACATCGATTACCTGCCTGTTTTTTTGTAACAGTTGTATATAATTGTTGGGCGTTGCGACGAGCAGAAATAATTATAGATTTAGAATCGGGAAAAGTACAAAAATCAGAAAAATATAATAATCCAAAAAATATAACGAATACAACAAAAAATATTCAAGAATTAGATTTTTCAAATGCAAAAAAACTGCATTTTCCAATTACAAGCGAAGATGTAAAAAAATTAGAATTTGGAGATATCGTTTTACTTTCTGGAAAAATTTACACAGGACGAGACACTCTTCATCACGCAGTTGTAGAAGAAAAATTAGAATTACCAATAGATATTTCAGGTTCGGCAATTTATCATTGTGGACCAATAATGAAACAAAATGAAAATGGTGAATGGTATGCGTATTCAGCAGGACCAACTACATCAATTCGAGAAGAACCATATCAAGCAGATTTTATTGAAAAAACTGGAATTAAAGCCGTTATAGGAAAAGGAAATATGGGAGACAAAACACTAGCAGCGTTACGAAAAAATAACGCTGTATATTTACACGCTATTGGTGGTGCTGCAACAATTTACGCAAAAAGTATTACAAAGGTTTCAAGTGTTCATTTTTTAGAAAAATTTGGAATGCCAGAAGCCATGTGGGAATTGGAAATTGCAGATTTTCCCGTAAGAGTTAGCATGATTTAAGTGTGTACTTTTTGTAGTACTGCACAATGAATACAATTTTATAAAACCAATATGCAAACCACTAAAAGCCAAAGAAGACATAAATAGTTTAGAAGCTTTTTTACTTATCATTACTCGAATAAATCGCTCTATACGATTGTTACAAGAATTTCCAGATTTAGGTGAAGCCAGAGAAAATTTACATGCAAAAGTTTTAGCCGTTCCAAAAACTCGATATTTAATTATTTTATATTTTTTTCTGGATATAACTTTTGTAATTGCTTAAGCAGAATTATTTGTTTGTGTAAATGCAATCTAAATCTGCACCAGCAACAGCCCCAAAGTTATAAAATGGAACACCTTCATCAAACGTAATATTATTAGATGTTTCTGCATCTTCTAAAACAGCTGATTTTAATTTTGTATACTTATCTGAACTATCCAGTAAAACATCTTTAATTTCTAACGTAATTTTTTGAGCAAATGCTCGTTCAATAGCTTTATTTGAATTATTTCCCGCAGGAACATGTGTCGGACTGTTAAAAAATAAAAGCCTACACTCTAATTGTGAATACATACATTTCATTGTAATAAAAGAGTTTTTTCAGTAGATATTAACACATAATCTTTATTTTATTTTTCTGCTAGAATAAATAGATGCACCAATATAAAATACAAGAATAAATAAAATTGCAGATTTGATAATTACAGATGAATCCATAAACAACTGAAACAACAACAACAATAATTCATTAAATTTATGCGCCATATCTCCCATAAAAATAAAAAATGGAGAAATAAAATAATCACTCATTCCTTTATCCCAAAATAAAAAATACGAAATAAGAGAAAATACCATTAACATTGAAACCGTGTACAAAAATAATTTATTTGCAAAAATTATAGTATCTTCATTCATTTCTCCATTTTGTCCTTCAACCATAGACATGAGAATTAAAAATAAAATACTCCACGAAAACACAATTGCAGTTAAAACATTTTGACCCGTAAAATAAAAAATAATCCATTCTGCAGCAATAGCAATAATTGCTTTTGGTAAAAAATGAAAATAATGAATTTGAGCTGTAAATTGTATAAATTTTAAAAACCATCGGTAATAAAAAGGAAGTTGCTCAATTTTTCTATTTTCTAAAAACAATGCTCCAAAATTAACAGGAAGCAATACAGCATCTACTACCTTTTGCAAAATGGTTCGTTGTTTATTTTGTTCTTGTTTTTTTCGTAACCAAAAAATAAGAATAATAAGTAAGAGCATCAACCCTCCAATAATAATAAAACTATTAATATTTCCAGAACTCACACTTTCCGCAACAATTTCTTTTTTCATAAATATTTATTACATACAAATAAACCTATTCCGTAAAATTTTTTACCCATAATTTTTCAACTTTTTCTCTTGCCCACGGTGTTTTTCTCAAAAACTTTAGTGCGGATGTAATTGTTGGATCAAACATAAAACATCGAACTTGTACATGTTCTGCTAAATATTCAAATCCGAGAGTGTCTTCAAAATCTTCTAAAATCATTTTGAGTGTAATATTTTGAAGTGGATTTTTTGTATTACTATTTTCTGTTAAATTCATATTATTTATTATATGTATTAAAGTTATAACTATTTTACAAGCACAACATTTTCATATCCTTTTCGTAATGCTGCGATATTTCCATCTACAATTTTTTGAGGAAATGTTTTTGCTAAAAATATTGCTAAGTGCTCTGCAAATGTTTCAATATCCGTTAATCCAGAAACTTTAATTAAAGCACCAAGCATTGGAACATTTGGAATATTTCGCCCAATTGCTTCTTTTGAAATAGCCGTTGCATCTAAATACCAAACATTTCCAGAAAATTTTTCTGAAAATTTAGTTTTTTCTTGTGCTGTATTTATTAATAAATCTTCAGAAATACCTTGTAGAATATCCGAATAATCAAGCTCTGTTGGATTTATAAGAGTTGTATCGAGCAATAATGCAATGTCAGGTTCTTCTACATGATGAGTTGCGACAATTTTTTCCGACGAGAATCTGTTATATGCCGAAACTGGAGCTCCTCGTTTTTCCGAACCAAAATCGGGAAACGATTGAGCATGATACTCCGTATATTTTCCAATAATTTCGCATAATGCATTTGCAGCCGTAATTGCTCCAAGCCCAGCTCGTGAGTGCCAGCGAATGCTAATATCTTTTTTCTTCATAAATTATAGCGTTATAAAAGTTGATATAGTTACTGTAACAAAATATATATTAAAACAAAAACGGATATGATAATATAGACATATTTATATATAGAATATAAACATTTATTTTATGAATTTCATGAATTTTTTAAAAAATCTTATCGTAAATATTTACTATTTTATTCTTAATACAATAGATATTGTAAAACAATATTCTGTATTCTTAATAGTTGGATTTGTTTTGCTTTCTGGAAGTTTTATTATTTTTCGAGAATTTTTTTATTTTGGAACACTCACTCTTCATATAAATGAAGAAAATACGAAAATTATTATTGATGGAGATTTTAAAAATTTAGCAGATGAAAGTTTTACAAAATGCAAAAATAATAAATGTGAAATAGAACTATATCCCAGTATACACCAAATCTTTATTCAAAAAGACGGATTCACAACCGAAACACAAACTATAAATATTGAATTACAAAAAAATACTGAAATATTTTTTCAACTAAAACCAAATATTACGACTCTTGAAGACACAATATTTCATGAGTTTTCTGGAGTAAATTTTCCATTAAAAAAATCTAAAATCTCTGAAAAAGTTGTAGGTTTTTCTATTACAAATAGTGAAAACTCTGGCGATAAAAATTATCTTTTGTATAAAAATACTCCATTATTTCCTGTGTTAGACGAAAACCCTATTTTTGTTTCAAGCGATGAAATTGGAAGAAATATATTTATTGTTTCAAAAGATAAAATTATTACATTTAATATGCAAAATAAAACTACACATTTAAGTACACAACAAGACATTACCGCATTTTCACCTCAATCTGATGGAACATATTTAATCCAATATAACACCATGCGTTTTGCAAGCGTGGCAGAATTTGACAGAGATCATACACCAGAAAATCAAGCAATTCTATTTGAAACTGGAGACCAAAGCACCAATAATTTGCAACATATATGCATCACTCCAGACGATTTTATTATTTTTATTGCGAAAAATAATAATTCAACAAAACAAAGAGAAGTATCTATTTTTTCTTCTGCATCACGAAATCATAGCATTCGAAATCCAGAGGAAAAAACTGTTCTTGCGAATATGTCAGAATATGATGTTTCTCATATTGAATGTATTACCAACCACAAAATAAATATTTTTTTAAAAGATAAAACTGCGTATACTGTTACTTTTTAAAAAATTTTACTCATAAAAATAAATGCAAAAACAATTTTATTTCATATCTGCAAAAAATAAAGAAAACAAACATATTTATATTTCTTCTCTTCACATATATGAATTTTTAAATACGCAAAATTTATGTAAAGAATTATTGTATTCAGGAACAGGAACAGAAACAGGACAATATTCATTTTTACCACTGGATAATCATAGAGAATTACGAGAAGAAAATTCTGAAATAAATAATTTTTCCAATATAAAAAATGTAGAAAAATATTTTATAAAAAAACAAAAAGAATATAATTTAAATTCTTTTACTCTTAATATTCCATATTGTGGAGGCTTAGTTGCTGCATTTAGTTATGATTACGCATTAGAAAATAATACTCAAAATAATACAGCATATTTTGCATTTTCAGATGTATTTCTTGTTTTTGATCATGAAAAAAAAGAAATTTTAATTTGTGGTTGGTTCGACAATGAAATTTTTTGGAAACAATATTCTCAAAGAATTATAAATCAAATACAAAGACTAGAAAAAAAAATCAAAAAATCAGAAAAACAAGAAGATAACAATAATCATGTAAGCGTAGAAAATATAAAATTCAAAAATATTATTTCAAAAAAACAATATTTTCAATCTTTTAATAATATTCAAAAAGAAATTTTATTGGGAAATAGTTTTCAAATAAATTTATCACAAGGATTTACTGCAGAAAAACCAAAAGAAGTATCTGCATTTCAAATTTTTAAAAAAGCCACCATTAAAAACCCAGCACCCATGATGTGTTTTATAGAATGGGAACAAAATAATACCAATAAAAAAATTAAAAAATCTATTATTTCATGCAGTCCAGAACGGTTATTTTCACTCGACAAAAACAGAAAAATTTTTACACAACCTATTGCTGGAACCAGAAAATTAACACAAAACAAAACACAAGATGCAAAACTGGAGCAAGAATTAAAAAATTCTGAAAAAGAAAAAGCAGAACATTCTATGATTGTAGATTTATTACGAAACGATTTTGGAAAAATTGCAGAATTTGGAAGTGTTAAAATAACAGAATTTGCACGAGTAGAAAAATATGCAACTGTTATGCATTTAGTAACAGATATCGAAGCGAAATTACCCGAAAATAAATCTGCATTTGATGTATTTACAGCAACTTTTCCCGGTGGAACAATTACAGGGACTCCAAAAAAAGAAACTATAAAAATTTTAGAACAAGAAGAAATTCGAAAACGAGGGTATTATTGCGGTTCCGTTGGGTATTTTTCTTTAGACGGACAAGCTGATTTTAATATTTTAATTCGAACACTTGAACAAACAGACAACGAATTATATGGTCGTGCAGGTGGCGGAATTGTATACGGAGCGAATGCAGAAAGTGAATATGAAGAAAGTTTGCACAAGTGGGCAGGAATTACAAAAATCTTTACATAGAAAGAATACACTAAGGACAATTTTTTGCTTTTCGCCACCCTGAATTTATAGCATCTTGCTCAGAACAAAAATACCGTTCTCCTTTACCAATAGAAATAATAGTGTTTTCATAATTATTACACCCTGGTACATGATAAATTTTTACCCCAGTTCTATATGAGATATTACCTTTTACATATGCATTACACTTTTTTTTTGTAAAAGGTTTTTGTTTTGCAGTAATTACAGCAACTTTTGCTTTTCGTTTGCCATCGCAATACTTCCAAACTCCTAAATTATTTAATTGAGCAAAATTTTCTGCTTGTTTATATATATCATAATATTTTGATTTTTTACTGTATACATAAGAAAATCCATATCCATTTTTTATAACTAATTCTTGATAATTAAACTCATTACTTAAAAATACATGTGCTAGCGTTCTTCCATATTTATCAAATTTTCCTTGAGATTTATCAAAATCTAAATAAACAATTTGACCTGAAAGTATTTCATTCGCATATACAGATGCTTCCTCTCCATAACACTCTATATATCCAGTTCTTGTTGTAAATTTTTCAGGAGTGTCTAGTCCAATCATTCTTATTTTTTTCTGTTCTTCTCCTTTTTTTTGTACTGTTATAGTATCCCCATCTGCAATAGAAATAACAGTATAAGGAATATTTAAAAATGATTTTTTTTGAGGTATCTTAATTACGGGAGTTGGTTTTGGCGTAGAAGGTTTTATGTATGAGCTCTCAGTAACGATTGAAGTTTGTATTGGATCTCTCGTTGCAATTCTATTTTGTCCTATCGCACAACCAGAGAGTAGTAGTGTTAAAACACTACAATATATAAAGATTCTTCTCATGTAAATTTAAATTAAAAAGATATTATAAATATCTACAAACCCTGTTTTTATTATATAAAACACAGACTGAATAATAGAACGAATAATTTCTTTCCAAGAATAATTTTGATTTAAAAAGAATGCTTTAAATACAAAGTCTGCAACCAATACAAGAGCTAAAAATACGATTATTCGAAATACATCAGAGACAATAGTGCTAGCATTTAAAACAACACCGTCTTCATCGAAATGAATAGAAGCTAATAGTAACAAACCTCCTATTATTAATAGAAATATAACAAAGGACATCCATTTAAAAGCATTTTCTGATGGTTTACTGTTTGTTTTATCTAATAAATAATATCATATTAAAACCTTTTCTCAAAATAATTATACGACACATACGACAACACAGTCGTAATCACGCTTATTAATAAAAACTGTAATCCAACTGAAATTCCAACACTATTTAAGAATTCAGATTGTTTATATACAAGTGAAATAACCGCAAAATGAAATATATAAATTCCATATGAAATTGTTCCACACCACGATAAAAAATTTGTAACACTATTATTTTTTATAAAACTCTCATCGTTCGTTTCAATAAAACCATATAATAATCCTGCAAATCCAAGTGCGGTAGCCGTATGTAAAAATATTTGTAAAAGAAAAATATCTCTAAAATCCGATTGATATACAAAAAATAAATAACTCGAAAGAATCACTACAACACTAGAAATAAATACAATCGCTCTGTTTTTGAGACCTCTCATTATTTGAAT
>DQTD01000082.1 GCA_016839105.1 Candidatus Altimarinota bacterium | reverse complement strand
TATATTCTTTATATTCTTTATATTTTGAGATCATTTTATTATGTATATAAAATTTTTTTAATATTTGGTTGAGAATATTGGTCACTTTTTAATACTTTTCCAACTGGTCGAGTGGGGTCAATAATTCCGTCATTTACAATTGGATTTCCATTTTTATCAAGTTTTGACATATTACTTCTTTGGATTTCTTCAAATACTTCTTCTATTTTACTTTGAAGTCCATGTTTTAAAATGGTTCCACATAAAATATATAATTGGTCACCAAGTGCATCGGCAACTTCTATTAAATCGTTATTTTCACAGGCTTCTAAATATTCTTCATTTTCTTCTCGCATCAGTTTATACCGCAAAATAGCAGTGTCTTTATCAACAAGTGTTTGTTCGTATTTATTTTCGATTCCAAATGCGTCATGAAATTCTTCTACAGCAGAAATAATTTTTTGAAACGCTAATTGTTTTTGAGGTGTCATAGAAATAATGAGATATAAATTATTATTTAGATTTTAGCATAATTATTGCTTTGTATCCAAAGTCAATATTTTCTATATATTGAATTTTGTCTTTTTTTGGTAAAATTTTTGATCCAATAAGGGTTATATTGCTATTTGGTTCCAGTAAAATTATTTTATTGCTATTTGTATATATTTTAATATTTTGAGGCATTAACATTAAAGATTTTTTTATTGGTAAAATTGTGTTTGAATTATTTGTTAGGGTTATTTCATTTGCATCTATATTAATTTCTGAAATTTGCATAAAAAGGTTTGGAAATGCAGTGAGGTTTGCGGTTTGTTTGTCGTAACTTCCGTATACATTGTGTAAAATAGAGCTTTGTTTTTTAACACCTAAAAATGAAAAAAATAAATGATTGTTTTTGTGAAAAACTTTTGTATCAAGTGTATTCAGAAATGGTGTAAATATTGTTTCTGTAAATATATTGTCTTTAATATTTGAGAGAGCATGAAAATATTCATTGTTTTGGTTTTGTAGTGCCAATAAAAATTCTTTACTTTCGGTGTTAGATATTTCATATTCACCTGATTCTATGGTTATGTCTGCAAGAAAATTTGAACTCATTGAATATATAAAATATGTAAAAAGAAAAATTCCAAAAGTAAAAAATAGTGTTTTTGTAAACGATTGAGAGGTTTTTAATTGAGACATGAAATATATGGATAAATGCAATATAACTCTAGCAATATAGCAATATTACAACAAGATATTCTATATAAAAGGGTTTGTAAATAACTTTGAATATACATATTATATAAAAAAATATATACTGTTTATATTATAATTTAAACAGTATCTTTATTCATGATTTTTACAGATTTACCACTCTATAAAACAATTCAAAGTGCTATTGCCGAAAAAGGATATACGCATGCAACTCCAATTCAAGAGCAGGCAATTGTGCCTATTTTAGAAGGAAAAGATTTATTAGGATGTGCACAAACAGGAACAGGAAAAACAGCTGCATTTGCTATTCCAACACTTCAAATTTTATTGGAAGAACGAAACAAAGGAAACAACGGTGGAGATTGGAGTGGTTGGAAAAAACAAGGTGTAAAATGTTTAATTGTAACACCTACTCGAGAATTAGCGATTCAAATAGATGAAAATATTAGAGCATATTCAAAAGGAACAGGATTAAAACATACTGTGGTTTTTGGTGGAGTAAAACAACATTCTCAGGTTATTGCTTTAAAAAGAGGTGTTGATATTCTCACCGCAACTCCGGGGAGATTATTAGATTTAATGAATCAAGGAATTATTAGCTTGAAAGATTTAAAAATATTTATTCTTGATGAAGCAGATAGAATGTTGGATATGGGTTTTGTGAATGATATTAAAAAAATTGTGAAAGAATTACCTGTAAAACGACAATCTTTGTTTTTTTCTGCAACAATGCCTGCATCTATTGTGGGGCTTGCAAATGGGCTATTAACAAATCCAGTACGAGTTACGGTTGCACCAGTTTCTTCAGCGGCTGAAACGGTTATGCAAAAATTATTTTTTGTAGATACTCCAAATAAGCAGAAATTATTACGAGATATTTTATTAGACAGAAAAATAAAATCAGTTTTAGTATTTACACGAACAAAACATAAGGCAAATAAAATCGCAGATTTTATAAATGAAATTGGTGTAGGCGCTGCGGCAATTCACGGAAATAAATCTCAAAATTTTAGACAAAATGCATTAAAAGATTTTAAATCGGGAAAAATTAAAGCATTAGTGGCTACAGATTTAGCATCTCGGGGAATTGATATCGATCAGCTTTCTCATGTAATTAATTTTGAGATTCCCAATGAACCAGAAACATATGTTCATAGAATTGGACGGACGGGGCGAGCTCAAAATACTGGAATTGCATTATCGTTTTGTGATGCAACAGAAGTGGGATATATAAATGATATTCAAAGATTAATTGGGAAAAAAATAAAAGTAGATCAAGAGCATGATTATCATGTAACGCATGAAATGTCGAATACTCAAAGAAAAAGAGAAAATTATACACAAAATAGTAGGGGAGGGAGAGGGAATAGGTCTAGGGATAGTAGATCGAGCGGAGGACGAAGTAGTGATAGAAGTGAGAGAGGTGTGAGAAATGGAAGAAGTAGTAAAAATAGTAAAAATAGTAAAAATAGT
>DQTD01000097.1 GCA_016839105.1 Candidatus Altimarinota bacterium | reverse complement strand
TTTTGAAATGGTAGAATTGCGAACTGGAACAATAATTTCTGTAGAAGATTACCCAGAAGCACGACGACCAGCGTATAAAATTACTGTAGATTTCGGTGAAAAAATAGGTATTAAAAAAACGAGTGCACAGGTTACAGACTTATACACAAAAGAAGATTTATTACATAAGCAAATAACAGCAGTTGTTAATTTCCCAAAAAAACAAATTGGAAAATTTATGTCGGAATTTTTGCTTACAGGATTTATTCAAGACGATAAAAGTGTAGTACTGTGCGTACCAGATAAAAAATGTGCTAACGGACTACGCTTAGGATAAAATATTTCGTAGTGGACGCATATATGCGTCCACTATTTTTGTAATTTTTGTAATAATTTTAACGCATCTCCAGTAATAATTGCTTTTTCAGCAAGTGCAATTCCTTCTTCTATACTTCCAGTTTTTCGTGAAATGTAAAATGCAATTCCTGCATTAAAAAGAACAATATCTCGTTTTGCTCCTGTGTGTCTTCCGTTTAAAATATTCAACATTATTTCTGCATTTTCTGTTGTATCTTTTCCTCCTTTTATTTCAGATGCAATACGTGGCAAAAATCCAAACTGTTCTGGTGAAAAATATCCTTGTTCAATTTCAGGTTTTTCTTCTGTAAATTGTGCAAAATATGTTTTTCCGCAAATGGTTGCGTCGTCGAGTCCGTCTTCGCCAAACAAAACTATTGCAGATTTTCTCCCAAGTTTTTGTAAAATTTGTGCCATTGGTAATACAAATTCACGTTTTGAAACTCCTGTTACTTGTCGAGTCGGATTACTTGGATTTGTCAGTGGTCCCATAATATTAAAAATTGTTGGAACTCCAATTTCTTTTCGAATAGGCATTATATATTTCATTGCAGGATGTAAAACCTGTGCAAATAAAAACGCCATATTGTTATTTTTAAGCGATTCAGACATTTCAGGGGGTGTTTGTGCAAGATTTAATTGTAATGCTTCTAAAACATCGGCAGAACCACTTTTTGAACTGGCTGCACGATTTCCGTGTTTTGCAACGCATACATTTTGCGATGCAATAATAAGGCTAGAAGTTGTTGAAATATTAAATGGTTTACTGTTTCCGCTTCCACCTGTTCCACACACGTCAAAAGTTTCTTTATCGCAGTGTACAGGAACCGCATGTTCTCGCATTGCATCTGCGGCACCTGCAACAATTTCTACAAAATTCTCTGAATATGTTTTGTTTTTTTGCAAATTTTCAAGTGTGAGTTCTGTTAAAATATTACTTATTTCTTCTTGTGTTTTTTTATTTTCAAAAATTTCTGTAAAAAGTGTATGAGAGCTTTTATAATTTGAAACAATAGGGGATTGCATGGTTTTATTTATTTAAATAACTTGTATAGATTTTTCACTAATTCCTTCACAAAAGAATTTTTGTGCTATGTGTTTAAATTTTTCAGAAGTGTATAAATCTGTATTCACAAAAAATTGTTTATTATTATTACACAATATTTCGGCTGTATTCTTCATTATGTTTTCGGCTTGAATTTCTGATGCAGAAATTATGACACAATTTTTTCCCATTTTTTTTTGGAACTCTTTTTCAAGGATATCAAAATATGGTGAAAATAAAATAAGAGTATCTATATTATTACTTTTTAATGGAAGTAAATATTTTCTTATAATACTTTTTGTTTCTGGTTTTTTTTCCCAATTTTCTTCTATTAAAGGTTTTAAAAGGGGAAGTGCTTTTGCAATAAAGATATTTTTATTAGATGTATTTTTTTTACTTATATAATTATTTATTTGTATTTCTTCTTCGTGTGTTTCACATACAATTCCAATGCGTCCAAATCGTGTGATATTACTTGCTTTTTCTAAAACATTTTTTATATCTGATTCTTGAATATTTTTATTTGCAGAAAAATCACAGGTATATTCAAAATCTGCATGTGGAAATTTTGAATATATATGTTTTAGAATTGAAAGTCCTGCGGGGTTTGAAATAGTAATTTTTATCATTTTTTTTAATACAAAAATTTATAATTATATATAAACAGTATATCAAAAAAACAGCAAAGCATAATTTTTTAAATTTTATGCTTTGCTGGTAATAATAAATAATTTTTAGATTACTTATATATATTTAGATTTTTGTTGAAATAAATTCTGCAATATCTTTTCTTCGAAGAATAAATGCAACTCCTAACATCATAATTCCAATTGGGAGAAATGGAGTATCTAAACCAGTTTGAATATTTTTTTGAGGTGTCCATATTTTTTTACATGTGTTTAAATCATCTTTCCATTTGTATCCAGTTGGACAAACTGGTGTGTCTCCTTCGCTTACAATGATTGTTTCCATAGATTTATCTTTAATATCAACAGTATCTGATCTTCCTGTTAAAATATTACGAATTTCTGTTCCTTGTGGAACTCCTTCTCGAACAATCATTTCTACTTTCATAGAAAATGTGTCTCCTACTGGTAGAAATTTTCGTTTAAATTCAAGAGTTCTATTGTTTATGAGTCGTTTTTTAAATCGCTCTGTAGGTTCTAAGAATTCAGATGGAAATTTATCTGTTAAAATAACATTTTTCATATCAATATTTCCAGTATTTTTAATCGAAAGTGTATACGTTACAATATCTCCCGTTTTTACTGAATGTTTATCTGCTGTTTTATCTAAAATATATTCAGCATTTTGAGCAACTCCAGCGGTTTTTACATATGCAACAGATGTTCGTCCAACTCCTTTTTTAGAATTAATTGTTGGACATGTATAATCGGTTGTAAAGCTTTGAATTTTTGCAGTATTAACCCCTGTTGCATTTCCATCATTTGAAAGAGTTGTTGTATATGTAAATTCTCGACTTCCGTTTGCAGGAATACCTCCAATAAGTGTAAAGACTCCATCTGCGTATGATGCACCAGATTGTGTATGAATAGCACCATGTGTAACTCCGTCTGATGATGAAAAAGTATCTTTTACTTTCACACTATATGCTGATGCACTTCCGGCATTTGAAATAATTATTTTATATATAGCATTTTGTTTTTTGTTTTTAATAAGTCGTGCGGCTGTTTCTCGTGATCCAGCTGGTTCAAAACTACCTCCTTCAATTTTTATATATTTTACAATATTTAAGTCTATATTGGCGTTTGTATTACACCCTCCACCAGAACCACCACCTCCACCAGAACTACCACCTCCACCACCAGATGGTGCATGTCGTGCAGCAGAACATGATGTTGAAGTTCCTCCGTTAGATCCTTGACATGTCCAAGAAACACTTGAACCTTGTGCAGGAAATGCAGGTGGATTTGGAATAGCAGTTCCATATGAACAAAATGCTGAATTTGAAGGATACACTGTTGTTGATTCTGCATATGTTGTTGCTGCTGATCCACAAACTCCATTTATAGGTGTAGTTCCTCCATCAGATTTAATTTTAATTTTTGCAGATGACGTGTCATTATTCTGATTTGTATCGTGATCTGGATTTGGTGTAATAATTACATTATTTGTTGTTTCTCCTGTTGTAAATGCAGGAAGTAATTTTGCTTGATATGTAACCGATCCCGTTTGACTCACTGTTAAATTTCCAATAGTACATGTAATTTTACCGTCTGTTGCATGCGTTACGTCGTTTGTACATGCTGCAGGAAGGCTTGATTCTACAATTTCAATTTTCGCTTTTTTATATGTATCAACAATTTTTACATCAATTGCTGTATTTTTTGAAGTATCTAGATTTTTATAATCAATTTTAAATGTAACTGTTGAATTTTTATTTACCGTTACTTCTTTTGCAGTGTTTACTGTTTTATTAATTTCTAGGTCATATTCTGGAATTGTATCTGTAACGGTAACTTCTGTTTCAGATGTGTCATTATTCTGATTTGTATCGTTATCTGGATTTGGTTTAATTTCGGCAGTATTTTTAATTTTTGTACCTGCTGTAACGTTATCATTTACTTTAATAGTATATGTAATCGTTTTGGCATCTCCATATGCTAGGTCTCCTAGAGTACAAGCAATATGTTCACCTGTCATAATATAATATACAGGATCATCGTCGGAAGTTATTGCACATGTTACTCCTGCTGGCACATTTGTAAAGATTACAGAATGTTCATCTAAATTATTGTTATCAAAAATATCAAATATTTTTACATCTTTTGCGACTGTTCCAGGAGTTAAATTTTCATATGTAAGAGTATAGGTAAGTGTTTGACCTGCTACCACATTTTTATTTTTTACTCCGTCTACTAATTTATTAATTGTTAAATCGTATTCATTTGGATTAATAACTTTTACTTTTGCAGATGAAGAATCATTTGCAGAATTTGTATCATTGTCTGGATTTGGTGTAATTATTGCTATATTAATAGATTCTCCTGTTGTGAATCCTGCTAATAGTTTTGCACTATATACAATTTCTCCTGTTTGTCCAACTGTTAGATTTCCAAGTACACATGTTATTTTTCCAGCTGTTGAATCGTTTGTACATCCTGTTGGAAGGTTGGATTCAATAATTTCAATTTTATCTTTTTCATATGTATCAATAATTTTTACATCAATTGCTGTATTTTTTGAAGTTGAGATATTTTCATATACCAATTTGAATTGAATAGTTGATTTCACAGCAACAGTATCTTCTTTTTTATCATTTACGGTTTTTTCAATTTTTAGGTCATATTCTGGAATTTCGTCTAAAATTTTCACTCGAGCATGATCACTATTGTTGTTATCGTCTGTTTCTGGATTATCTGTACAAATTTCTACAGTATTATCAATATTTGTTCCATTTGAAACATTATCTTTAATTTTAGCTGAATATGTTAGTGTATGATATTGGGCTGAATATGCTAAGTCTCCAACTGTACATTTAATAAATCGACCTTGTAATACTGCAACCAGTGCATCTTCATCTTGTGTAATTTCACATGTAACTCCTGCTTCTGGTTGGAATTGAATAGAGTTTATATCAATTTTTTCTGTGTCTGGATAATCTTTAATAATTACATTTTTTGCAATAACGCCTTGTGTATTATTTTTATATTCCAGTTTATATGTAACTCGTTCTCCGGCTTTATCGTTATGAATATCTGGCCACGACTTTCCTTCTACCGATTTTTTAATTTCAATATCTACTGGTGTTAAGTCTGAAAGTGTTGCAGTACAGGTTCCAGAATTTTGTCCTTCGTTACTTCCTTCACATGTCCATGTTGCAGGTGTATTTGTTGTAGGGAATGCCGGTGGGTTTGGGTTAACTGTTCCTGTTGCACAAAATTGTGTATTTGCAGGATATGCAGTAGTACCATTTGGATAAGCAGTTGCACCAGTTCCACATGTTCCGTTAATAG
>DQTD01000087.1 GCA_016839105.1 Candidatus Altimarinota bacterium | reverse complement strand
TTTACATCTGGATTTAAAAATATTCCGTCTTGAGTTCCTTTTGAAAGTGTTCGTAAAAGTGTAGTTTTTCCAATTCCATTTGGACCCGAAAGTAATAAATGGTCATTTTTTCGAATTTCTACTGCAACTTTTTTATCAAATAATTCATGATTTTTCATGATTTGTAATTTTGTAATTTCCATAAACAATCCAGACGTTCCTGCTTGTAATGGAATTTCAAAGTCACTAATTGTTTTATCTTCTTTTCTCACTTCTACCATATTATCCTCTGCCTCACTTGCAACTTCTCGCATGCGTTTTGCTACTGCTCTCAACTTTCCTCCTTTATGTGCAAAGACATTTGCTTTTTCTTTTTTTGCCTGAATTTCTTTTAACAATCGAGAATTTTTCATTTCTTCTCGTTTTCGTTGTGCTTCAATTTCATCTACTACAGAATGATAATCTCCCATATATTTTTGTACTGTTTTTGAATGAACATCTAAATAAATAACTCCATCGGTAAATAAATTTAAAAATTCTGAATCATGCGAAATCACAAGAACTGTTTTTTCGTACATCATTAAAAATCCAATCAAATGTCCAATTCCTTCTGAATCTAAATTATTTGTTGGCTCATCTAACAGTAAAATATCTGGGTCTTGAATTAATGCAGATGCCAAAAGAAGTCTTGCCTGTTGTCCTCCAGAAAAATCTTTAATAATTTTTTCATATGGTGTAGAAAAATTTACCGCTTCCAGTGCTTTTTCTATCCGTCTATCAATATCATAAATTGGCTCGTCTGATGTGAACTGTGCTTCAAAAAATTCTCGAACATTCAATTCTTTATATTTTGGATCCATAGTTTGCCGTTGCACCGCAATACTAGAACCTTGGTCAACATTTACTTTTCCATCTTGTCTTTTTAATTCTCCTGTAATCAATTTAAAAATAGTACTTTTACCAGCACCATTTTGCCCCATAAGTGCAAACTTTTGCCCTTGAGAAATAGAAAAAGATGCTTCTTTTAAAATAATTTTTTCAGCCCCTTTATATTCAAAGTCTACTTTATCGAAACTAATTACCGTTTTTTGTTTTGCCATATTTTACCTAAATAATAATACAAATAATAATTTTACTTCTATTATTACAGAAACTCTTTGAAATACATATTTTTTTTTGTATTATATTTATAATCTATTTTTAGATATTATTTATTATTATAAATTTATTTGTATGAAAAAAGTTTTAACAGCAGGAGCCCTGTCTTCAGCATTATTATTATCAGGATGTTCTTTCGGAGCAATTCAAGAACAATTAGAAACTCCCGCAGTTTCTGAAAGCACAGCAGAATCACAAAAAATGGAAAATCCAGAAAATTTATTTTTTGAATTTGCAACAGCAAGTGGAGAAAATGGATTAGAAAAAATTGGATTAGCTGATTTTGATAAAGAATTATTGGTAAAATCAAAAGCAGATATTACAATAGATGGAGATTTTAATATGGAAGGAATTCCAATGGTTAATGGAGGAACTGGAACATTTAATATTGGAATAAATGCAATAATGGATTATTCAGATGAAACAAATCCGTTACTTTCAGAAATTATTTCTACAAAAATTGATGCTTTAGGCGAATTATTTACACTTGATACATCTGCAGAAATTCGAGTTGTAAATAAATCAGCATATATTGAAGTTTCAAAATTTGATACTAATTTCCCAGGATTAACTCCTGAAGTCAAAACAGTTATTCAAAAATTTGTAGGACAATGGTACGGAAATTCTTTTGAAGAAATTAACACTCTTATCTCAGAAGCAGGAGCAGAAGGATTTAATACTCAACAATTATTAACAGGAACTATTACTCCAACACTACAAACTCTTGCATTAATTGAAGATATTGCAGAAAATCCAAAAAATCATATTAATTTTGGAAAATTTGTAAAAGAAGAAAATGGGTATTACTTTTTTGAAGTAACTCCTAAAAAAGAAACATATGCAAAATTTGCAGATATTCTCATAAACTTTATAGATAGTTCTGGATTACTTGCGAAACTTACAGAAGATAATATAGATTTTTCAGCTGAAATTAAAAAAGCAATTGAAGAAATGTCAATTAAATCTATAACAATTGCATATACTCCAGAACACCCTGAATATTTCAAAATTTCAAAAATTATTGACGAAGATGGAACAACAGTTTTAGTTCAAAACACTGCAGACGGTGTTAGAATTTCTATTGCTAATATAGAGGGAGATAACGCTGGAGAAGTTTTATTTACAAAAAATTCTGATGGAAAATTTTCATTAACAGTAGAGATTCCAAGTGAATACAATGGAGAAAAAACAGAAATATTATCTGGAACATGCACTGAAGATAAACATGATTTTACTCTTTCTCTTCCTTTATATGATTATGAATTAGGAGAAGAAAAATTAAAAGAAGTATTAAAAGGTTCATTTGTAAAAAATGGAGATACATGGTCTGGAGAACTTACAAGCCCAGAACTGAAAGATGGAAAACTTGTTATCTCTGAAGTAACTAGAGACCTAATGAATATCCATGCAAAAATATCAGCTATATATAACGAAAAAACTATTACAAATATTACATTTGATGTAAAATCTGAAAAACCAGAAGGGGTTGCAATAGATACTCCAGAAAATGTAAAACCATTTACTCAAATTCAATCTGATATTGAAACTGAAATGAATGCATTATATGGAACTGAAGAAACAACTGAAGAAACAACTGA
>DQTD01000054.1 GCA_016839105.1 Candidatus Altimarinota bacterium | reverse complement strand
CTAAGACCAAAGAAGTAATTTCTTTTGTATTTTTTTCCTTATAATCTAATAATTCTAATGAAAATTGACGAATTTTTTCTTCATCAAGATGAGAACTATTGAGTAAATCTTCTAATACATTTTTTATTGAATAGAAAAAGTCATCTTTCTTTGTTTTTAATACTTCCTTAAGACGATGTTTACTTATATCAATTGCATTATTCATATCTCGCTCTTTTTTATGAATTTTTGTAATTTCACTTACTAGTTCTGAAAGTATCGCATCTGAAATTTCGCTTGTTTCTAAAACACTTTCTAATACACTCGTATCAATTCCATTACTAACCCTTGCGTCTAAATCATCTGACGATACAGCTGAAGGATTTACTTTTTTATATATTTTCTCTTCTTCACTTATATAATGAAGAATCCAATTATTGTTTTTATTTTTTATAATTATATCTAATATAGAATCCTCTCCGGAATTTAAATTACCAATATTAACGGTTGATTTTGGTAATTTTTTAATAAAAGATGTATAACTTAATATAACTTCTTGACCAGGTTTTAAAGTAATATTTTCAAATATAACTGCACGCGATACGGTTGGAAATGTTTCTCCTCCATAATTTTCTCCACATGTATTTTTCTCTGTATCCGCATATTTACACATCACCGAAAACTGATCTATTTCTAACAGCTCTCCATATAAATCAGCTATAGTAAATGTTACGTCCTTTGTATCTTTAGAAGTAATATTAATTTGCGTAATATATTTTTTTCCAAAAATATGCACATCATTACTCTCTTCTTTCGCTATCATTTGCTTCTCTATTTGTAACGATTTCTCAAAAATACTTCCATTTAAAAATGGTTTTTCAATTACCCCTGTTCCCAATCCTGTGGTTATTTTTTCAGATTGAATATCCGACAATGCTCTATTCTCATATTTTTTTAAAACTTGATTTTCTGCTGTAACATTTGAAACAACATATCCCTCTTCTGCTACAATTTCTTTTACATTTGAAAGATATGCTATACGTTTTATTCCTCCCAATAAATCAGATAGTGTTTCTATATTTTTAAAATTTATAAGAACTGATTTTTTTAATTCATTCGATTCTGGAATGGAAAAACTATAATGATCCAATATAACTGGGTCAGATACAAAATAATCATTACTTCCATACCATACTTTTAAATCCCCATGCTCTGTAATCCCTATTATATCACTAAACCCATCAAGATTAAGGTCTTCAATCGCTGCAGATGCTAATATTTCATCAGGAAAATAAGAGGGATTATCCACCGTAGTCAAAACTCCATTAATATTTTTAATATGATGAAACTTCCCCTTTATATCTGAATAAATCAAATCATCATATACATCATTTTCATTTTCTTTAATTGACAGTTTTGCTATCATTTTATAATGAGAATCTATTCGCACCACTTTTCCCCAATCTTTTAAACCACCACTACTATTACCAGTATTTAATAATATATTTATATACCCATCTCCTCTTACTTCTGCCATATCCAGTTGCCCATCTCCATCAAAATCAAGAGGAATAATTTTTTTTATAATTCCTTCTTCTTCTTCTAAAATTTTAGTACCAACAGTTTCATTAAATCCTGTTGAATTTTCTATAGGTGGTGGAATCGACAACGAAGGATCTCCAATATTTATCATAAAAATATCAGCAGAAGACTTAGTCGCTTCCCCAACAGTATTTCCAGCCGCATACTCTAAAACATATTTTTCGGTTCCTTTAAATCCAGTTCCTAAAACAGATTTTGAAAAATGAGTTTGATACATTGGAAACAAATCGACCAACACATGTTTTGTATCGATTACGAAATAACTATTGCCAGATTCACTATGTACCCAAATATTATCTTCAAATGGAGTATATCCACCACCTCTAATAGTAATATTTCCGTATATTAAATTTGTATCATTTCCTTTTACTAAAAATGATAATCCATCTAAATGTTTTTCTTCATATAATTCAACTCGAAAACTATTATCAATAACGGTGATATCCCCATTTGTATTAATTTTTATAACAGGCGAATTATCGAGTAAAAACACGATATTATCATCTATCTTTTTCACTATAAAACTTTCAGACGTGTCTAATTGTTCAAAAAATATTCCTTTTGGTTCTGAAACAGGCGCTTTCAAATACAAATCATCAGACGTTAAATCATTTACAGAAAAATGAAATTGCCCCTTATATCGCATTTCTTTCTTATCAAAAATTCCAATCTCAATAGGTGACAGGTTTAATATATTTGCCCTATAACCAGATGAAAATGTTTCAATAGAACCATTTGCGAACATACGTGCAATGGGTTTTTTAGTTTTTGGTGCAATAATTTGAGTTGTTATCACATTTAAATTATCAGACGAATGCAACATTTTTGTAGCAAAATGATTTTTTAAATCTGTTCCATAATTATTTAACCCTGTAATAGTTGCATATAATGCATTTAGATTTAACTCTTCATATTTTTCTATAGATGTTTTTAATCCAATAAATACTTTAAATTCATTAACCACAAGATTCTCACCAGCTCCAACTCCTAATTTAAACACAATATCTCCAACCACTGAATGAGTTTCTATTTTCACTCTTGTATCATTTTCTACAAGAGTTAATTCATATTGTTTAAAATTATCTTCGCTATTATCAGAAATAATCCGCAATGCAACATCATCTTTTTTTGAAATAATATTCCCCATCGCATTTAAATATCTCACATCAAAATAATATGTTGTATCAGAATCCAAAGTTGGTAAACCTGGTACTAATTCAGGAATTTGAATTTCTGCCACATTTGTTTTTACCGATTCGTCTCCATCTAAATCTATTGATATAGATGAGGTACCACGAATAGATGCAGAAACTGTTATTTGTTTATCAGTTTTAACCGCAACAAAAAATTCTTCATTTAAATTTATAACTTTATTACTTAACACGCTTTCTTCATGCGGAGACACCGATAATCTAATTTTTTTATCAAAATGAGTAAAATCAATCGGAGAATCCACTTTTAATCCATATCGTTTCACCCCATTTTCTGCAGCATCATCAGAACTCACCATAGTCAACTGTAAAATATCTACAGTGTTTGGAATCACTGAAAATGTTTTTTCAAGTGTAACTTTATCTTCTAACTCTGAATTTTCTTCTTCATTTTTTCTTATTTCACTATCAATTACAATTGAAATTTTTACGTCTTCAGCATTATCAATAGGAATTATGTCGATTACTTCTTCCCCTGTTCTATTAATTAATTGAACACCATCTTTCTCTTTATCATAATCATTTATAACATCACGCATTTTTGCATTTTCCAAAAATACCGTAAATCGAATATCATGCCCAAACGCTAACTTATCTTCTTTTGTTTTAAATGAAATAATAATAGTATTTTCAACATCTGGTAAAAATGGCTGAATACGAGGTGTTAATTCAATTTTTTCTACAGCATTTTTCGTATCTTTATTGTCTTTATTCAATTTTTTAAACTCCTCTAATGATAAATTACACACCTTTTTTGTTTCTTTTTCACTCAATTTACTCATTTCATTTAACCAACACTGTACAGCATTAAGCCATTCATATAAAGGAACTCCATCCATAGACCCACATGTTTCATCTTGCTCTGTACCATTTTTATCAGTATTTGAGCTGTTATTCGAATTTCCATCTGAATTTCCCATACTCGATGAATTTGAATAATCCGAAGTAGGTATTCCAAGCAAAGAAGACGTCACATTTTCTTCCCCTTTCCATTCAGGAGAACTCTCTCCTTCAATATTCCAATGCGCATATGCATATGGTTTTGACTTATTTTTTTCCTGCAAAGGCGGAATAATTTCTTGATTCTTACTTAATAAAACTTTTTGCACCATATCATGCTTATCTTGTGCTGTCATTTCATTCCAAAAAAACAAAAAGTTTTGTTCTTTTAACTTTTTATCATATGCATCTTTATTCTCATCTTTCAATTTTGTATGAAAAATTTCTTCTGGATACGTATTCGGATTTGGAACTGGAGCCGTTAAATCCGTATTATTCCAAAATAAAGTATAATGAGTAGGCTTAAACGGAACAATCCTATGTTTTTTATCATAAAATTCATATTCTCCATCACCTGTTGATCCACCTCTTCTATCTGGTTCATATGCACCATTTTTTTTCGTAGCTGGGCTATCATGCATTTCTTTTGTTCTTGTATCAGATGAAAGATTTTTTCGTGCAAATGTTTCAAAAATAACATCTGAAATTTCTTCTGAATTTTTACGTAAACCTAAAAAAGATTTTCCTCCAACTGGAACATATTTATAAAATACATCTGTTGGATTTGGAACAATTTCAAATGTTTCAAAATAAATTTTTCCTACTTTTTTTGGAATAGTCGATTCTGAAATATCTAATCGTGCAAATTCAGGTGTTGCAACAGTTGTTAATGGCTCCCATTGCCAATACCGTTCTTTTGTATTTGCCGTAATTTTTGTAAAATCTATTAACGAATTAAGTGAAGAATTTATTTCTACATTTTTTTCTGTTAATAAATCTTTGAGAAAATATTTATTTAAATTTAGTTTTGTTTTTTCTGAATCTGTAGCAGATTTTTCTTTTTGAATATATGCACGCACTTCTTCAATTTTTCCCGATACATCACAACCCAACAACTCTGATGCTAATTTATGCTCCCATGTTTTTTCAAATAATTTAAATAATGTTCCCGGAGTATAATCTTCAGGCAGACCTAAAAAATCATTTGATAGTGGTGGATTTGATCCTAAAAGATAATAAAGATGCTCCTCTTCTTTCATACGTTTTTGATATTCCTCTAATTCCTCTGCATCGTAATATAAAGATTTATCAGGAGTAAGTTTTACATAATATTTATAATATGTAGATTCCTCACCATTTTCATCTTCATACGTGTCACTTAAGTACAGTAATTTAAAACCCTCTTGGTACGGACTTCTTATAATTTCTCCATCAACAGTATCACGTTTTTCTCCTTCAAATCGTAATTCATAATTTTCATCTTCATACATTACTTTCATTTCGTCTTCTTTTTCCCGTAAATTCTCAGGAAAAACATAGCGTGTAGATGGATTAATAACACCAAGAATAAATTCACGTGATACAAATCCCGGAATTTTTGTATGAGTTTTAAAATATTCAATATATGAAGCAAACATTTTTGGTATCAATACTTCCGAATCAAATTTTTGTAAATTATTACACGTACCACTTTCTTCCAATATTTTTATCATGTTTTCTAAAACTTCTAGCTCATATTCTGCTGGAATTTTTCCATAATCATCAACAGTAATAAATGCATCACTTGTTTCAATTTTATTATTTTTTTCATCAAATTTTACTACTCTTCTTGCATTAAAAACGGGAGTATTTAAAAAGACTCCCTGGTAGGGTTTTGGCTGTATATTTCTATTATACACACCATTTCCTACCATCATTTCCATTGTTGAATTAAATGCAATTCGACTTAATTCATATTGCGTTACTAAAGGAGATTCTAATGCTTTTTTATAATGATATCGAAAAAAATTAGGAACAGTTTGACGAATATACTTTGTTTTTGTAAGTCCACTCATCAAATCTGCATATATAACATTATTTGATCCCATTGCCGCAGAAAAAACATTGCTTACAATATTACTCAACGATTTTTCAGACTCTGAAGAAGTTGATGGATTATTATGAATAATAAATGATGGAATAAATTTTCGAGGCCATGCTGGTAACTCTTTTACCTCTACTTTAGATGCTTTTGGCCCCGTATATGGCCTTTTTTTATAGACAACTCCTGTAATTTTTTGACATGCTAAAGCGGAAGCCTCTGCAAATTGAGGAATAACTCTTTCTGAATTACCAGTACTTCCTGTGAAATTTTTATAATCAGTTCGGATTCCTTCTCGTAAATCATTAAAATTTATTTCAGATGCATCATGAATTTGAACACCTCCAGTCCATGAAAATACAGGAACTCGTGCTGCAGCAGGTGCACAAGAACTTGGAGAATCACCACTAATTATTGAACAATTTTTTAATAACTTATTTAAATCTTTTTTATCATGAGCCAAACGCATTATTTCTCCATCAAGAATTGCATTATGTTTCACTGATTTAGATTTTAATTTTGGTAAAACTCGTGCATTTGATAACGATGCAGTGTCATTTCCATGAATATTATTCTTTTTTTCTAAATACCAATCATAATAATTTATATTTTTTTCATATAAATCTTCATCACTGTATTCTCCTCTATATAGCGAGCAATCTTGAGCGGTTGTAATATCCATATTACGACGCCCATTAATATACGCATATGAAATCCGTGCAGGTGTATCTAAAGCTTCTTTAGGTATATCTAAAGCTTCTTTATGAGCTTCTAATTGCGACCTTCCATTCGCAACTGCTTTGTTCCAAATAGTTGCTACTTTTGTTCGATCTTGAATATCTTCTACCGTATTTACAAACTTAAATTCTTCCTCTAACTGTAACATAAAAGATCTCATTTCATCAGATTTATCACTTGGTTCCGATGCTTTTACCCAACGAATCACATTTTTTAAAACTTTAAGATCTTCTCTAAAATTTTCACCTTCCAATATTCTATCCATCACATCAGCTTCATCTAACATGACCATTACAATCTCAATATTGGTTGGTGTTAATCCAATATCATATATTTCAACTTTTGCATCTAAGCGTTTAAAATATTTCGTTTCGGCTGCTTCATAAATTTTATTAATATTTTGAATTTTATTTCCAACATATTGATCCAATAAAGATATAGTTTCAGGAATAGAATCTGTACTTGATTGATCCCACCTTCCCGTATTTTTTATAAATTCTTGGGTATCCGATTCATAGCGTTTCACCACATCCGCATATGCAGGTAATAATTTTTCTATAGAATCTTTTGTATATCTGTCAGGATTTCCATCCAAATCTCGTCCAGATATAGTATCTTTTATTGAATCTATATTATCGAGAAAAATATTTTGATTTCCATTTTTATCTTTTGGATACATTGCCCGTATTTCATCTGGAATATCACTAGAAAAATCTTCTCTTCCAAGTAAATCTTCATATAACGCTTTTAACAGTTCCGTATTATACTGTAAAGATTTTCGCTCATGCATTAAATCTTGACCTTTTTCATACTGTGATAACAATATTTTTTGCATCGACTTTGCTTCTTCTTTGCTATTCCAAAATAATATTTCATCTCTAAAATAATCAGAAGTATTATCTTGTGTTAAATTTTCGTGCATTTCATGATTTTTATCAAAAAACTTAGAAATTTGCTCTACTGTTCCCGGAATTACACCATGTAATATTTCTGCACTTGGTGCATATACATGTGGATTTTCTATCCATTTTTTATCCTCAGTATCCCAAATAAATGAAGGATTTTGAAAATCTGTATATGGAAAAATTGATGGCATATTACCAACTTCCGATTTTAATTCTGGCAACACGACATCTCCAATTATAATAATTCCTGAAAGGAAAAAAATATCATCATCAACCTTTTGTCCTTCCCAATAAAAATTTTCTAAAATTCTATACACCTCTTCTGAATTTTGTTCTTTTGCGACCGCAATAATTGAAACTTTTGTTTCCGCATACGAATTTTGAACATCCTGTGCATATCGTATAATTTTATCTTTTAAATCTGAATTATTATACATATCCTCTTCCACCAGTAGAGTTATAATTTTATATTCATTTTCATTATACCGTGAAAATGTACTTAGATTTCCCCATGGAATAAAAATTGGAAGAATAAGAGACGCAATAATAAGCGTTGAAATCAATGGTTTATAAATAAAAAAATGAAACAAATAGAACCAAACAATTTGTAATTGTTTGAATATAAATTTTATAATATTTGTAAATAAGTTTAGAAAAAACATATGTATTTTTGTTGATATCTTGTATTTTTGTTGATATTTTAAGTAAAAAATTCTTAAAAATAATCAGATTATAATATCAAAATTTCTTAAAAACCGCTACTATATAGAAAAATTACAACTTACAATATATTTAAATTACTTTTATAATAATAGTATGACACGCAATATAAAAATAATGAGTATTCTAAATATTACTCCAGATAGTTTTTCTGATGGTGGTTTATTTTTAGAAAAAAATTCAGCTCTTGAACATGTAAAAAAAAGTATGCAAGACGGTGCAGATATTATTGATATAGGTGCTGAAAGCACAGCACCACAAAACTCTGCAATTTCTGCAGATGAAGAATGGCATAGAATAAAAAATATTATTCCTGATATTTTTTCATATATTCAAGAATATAATTCTCAAAATACAAATAATTTAAAAAATGATATTATAATTTCTTTAGATTCTTATAAATCGGTAATTTGGAAAAAATTTTTAGATTCTGCACAAAAAAATAATTTTAATCTTAATAATATTATTCTAAATGATGTTTCTGGATTAGCAATCGATTATTCAGAAAAAATAGAAATTATTAAAAAATACACAAAATTATATACAAATTTAAAAATCTGTATAATGTTTGACAAAAATAAAACACACCGAGAATTGACTTCTAAAAATATTATTTCAGAAATTATTAATTTTTTTGATACAATTATTTTAACATTTCAAATAGAAAAAATAAATATAAAACATATTATTTTAGATCCAGGAATGGGAGGATTTTTATCCAAAAATTCAGATGTATCATTTAGCCTTATAAAACAATTAAAACTATTAAGAGATTTTGCAAATACCAATAATATTTCGGATATTTTGATTGGAACATCTCGAAAAAGTTTTTTATCAGAGATTACAGCAGATAATAAAAAAGTGTTAGCATCTGTTTTTACAAGCGTAGAATGTATTCAAAATGGTGCAAATATAATCCGAATGCATGATACAAAATCCATGAAAAAAGGACTAAATTATTTCATATAAAACACCTCCATTTTTTAATTTTATTACTGCATGAAAATATCTATGAAAAAAATCATGATTTATACTTATTTTATATTCTGCACTCGCAGAGTTATCTACAAAAATATACTCAATTTTTTCATGCTTAATAATTTTCAACACATCTTGATACTCTAACTGTTTATATTGCCCTGAATATTCACCTCCTGAATAAATAATTTTAGCAATTTCTACTTTTCTATTCCAATCCATTCCATACGACCCAATCCACCCTCTATATCCCATAAAAATAGGATTTGACAATAAAGGTGAAATAAAATGATGAAAATAATCGGAAGTTAAAATTAATGAATCTGGCTGTATTATATTTTCAATATTTTTTGAATCAGCTATTTCTTGTGCCGAAAAAATTTGATAATGAGTATCATTTACACCAGACCATAGCATGATAATTCCACTCAATACAGAAAGTGTAAATAAAATAGTTGCATATAATTTACCGAAAATTCCAAATTTTTTCCATACATACACAAATATAATACTTGCAGACATACTAAAAAATAATCCAGACCACAAATGCACTTTTGTATTATCCCACGGATTACTTTGCAATTGCCACACCGAAAATAAGGCTAAAAGAACTGCTGAAGCGAGTAAAAAATTATATAAAATAGTATTATTTTTTATTATAATACTATAAATTGGTCTAATCAGTAATAATAATCCTAATATAAAAACGATTCCCCAGTTTAGAAGTAAATATTCAAAAATAGTAATATTCTCTCCAAATGGAAAATATGAAAACGCACTAATTTTTCCCTGTTTTTGAAGTAATAAATATAAAAATGGAGAACTGCTCAATACCGCTCCACATCCAAGAAAAAAATAATTTTTAAAATTTTCTAAAAAACTAAGATGTATTTTTTTTTGTACAATATTTTGAACACTCGAAAAAAGTAAAAGTAAAAAAAGTAAAAAGAAGAAATAAAAAAATGTATGAGTATGAATAAATGACAACAATCCTATTCCCAATCCAATAAGAAAATAAATTAAATATTTTCTAAAATTTTTATTTACATTATTTTGCTTTAAATAATTTTCAGAATTTTGTGCTTTTACAAAAAAACCAAGCATAAATGTTCCAATACCCATTCCCCAAATAAACGACCGTTGTGGAATAAATGTTGTTAAAAAAAATGATTTCCAATTAAAAATATATCCCATTTCTGCAACAGTTTTTCCTAAAAAATGAATATCATATTCATAATCTGCTAACACCTTCCATTCATTCGAAAATAAATTATATTCTTGCAAAGTAAAATAGGCTTGAAACCCTGCTAAAAAGAAAAAAATAATAGGCGTCAAAAATGCCACATATACATTTTTAGTAAGCTGATATGTTAAAAAATAAATTCCAGATAAAAATAAAACAGTTCCTAAATACACAGGAAATAGCATAGAAAATACTATTTTATCTGTTATATACAGTATAATTCCAGAAAACCAATTTACAAAAAATGGATATGCCAAAACTTCTCCAGAATAAATTGGATTATTGAGCATTACGTCTACAAAAGAAAGTTTTTCAAATGCTTGTACTTGTGCCATATGCATCATCCAATCTGAATTTAATGTCCATGAAAATGTTTTTAAATTTCCAAAATCATCAAAATAAAAGGCTTGAGAAATAAAATAAAACAAAAAACTTCCAAAAAAGAGAAGTAATATTCCAAGCCATAAATATTTAGCATTTTCACGCATTATATAAGTTTATTCAGAAATAGAAGGAATAGAAGAAATATCTAATTTTTTTATATTTGCAATCTCGTGTACAGTTTCTACTACAATATTATTTATTTTTTCAACGTGTTTTCGTTTTTCTTCTACTATCTTTTTTACATCTGCAGGAGCTGTCATTTCAATTCGTCGAAGGAGTTCTATATTTTCTATTGTTGCAGGAATATTATCCAAAAGATTTAATGCTGTTGTTTCTCTTGAATTTTCAAATTTAAATACATTTATTTGTTCAGAAAAACTATTTACAGCAGAATTAATTTGCTCTTCTTTTTGCTGTGCTCTTCGATTTTCTGCAATTTGTGTTGCCGTAAGTTTTATAACTTGTCCGAAAGAATTTTCTACAACAAGTTTTTCAATATTTCCCTCTCCCAACAGAACTTCTTGTTTTAGTATTTCTTCTTGTTTTAGTACTTCTTCTTGTTTTAGTATTTCTTCTTGCTCTATACTAAATCTTTCTAAATTTTTTTTATCTACAACGACCGATTTTATTCTAGAATTATATATTCTTTGGACAGGAGTTGATGTCACTGTTGCAGTAGGTATTATATCAAAAGGTTCTTGAACTTTATGAGATTCATCTAATACAAGCATTAAAGAATTTATATCTTTAATAAATAATGATAATTCTTCGTCACTTGGATTTGACCGTAAAAATCCTTCAACTTGAACTGATAATGTAGACATTATATATTTTTCTTGCATTTTATCAGAAATTGTATCCAGATATTCTGATGTATATAAAATATCTTTTTCTAAATTTTGACCTACCCAATTTGAATCAAAAAATGACCCAGGAATAACTTCGTTTAATGGTGTAAATTCATCAAAAATAGAGAAATTAATCATTTCTCCTTCTTCTAAAAGGATATTATCATCAACATTTAAACCTTTAACGCCAATAATTGTAGAATTTTCTACTGCATACACCCATTCTTTTCCACCTTGATAATGAATAGAAAGAGCCGATTTATTTGGTGTAATTATTAAACTTGGAGTTTTTAAAAACAATCCATCTTTTTTTGTAAGCGATGAATCTTTAAATGTCTTCACCCATACATTTCCATTCAATAACGTTACATGAATCTCTCCTGTCGAAAATAAAAATGAATGTGGATCTATTTTTGTAATTTGAATAGATGTATTTTCTGCTAATCGTAAAATAGTTCCATCAAAAAAAATAATTTCACTCGTTGAATTTTCTGTAGTTGTAACAATGTCAAAATTATATAATTCTTGATATTCAACAGGGTTAAACGTTTTATTTGACCGAAAAATATCTACATTCCCAGAAATACTTCGTAAAACAGATGGTTCTAATGCTAATGAATTTGGTACAGATACAACCGAAAACAAAGGAAGAATCAGCAATGTTGCTGCAATTCCCGTTCCAAAAAATGCTATTCCTTTCAATAAACTTCTATTTATACCTGAAAAAATATTCCCAACTCCAACTGTAAAATTTGATAACAATGATGACACACTCCAATCTCTTTCTATTTTTAATACTAATGTTGATTCAGGTATTTTTATATTTTCTATATATGTAACAAAAAAAGATTCGTCTTTTTTTGCAATTTTTTCAAACAAATCTGCACGTAAATTTTCCTTAAATTTTTCTGAAGGTTTTGAATGATGCCGAAGTTTTGACCAAATTGAATTCAAAAAAAAATTAAATATAATAAAATATACAGTTTTGTACTTACTCAATAATTACAACGTATAATAACGAAAAAATGTTTCACTTTTTTTACACACTTTGCAATAAATTTAAAATATATGAAAGTGAAAAATTTGTTGCAGCATTTTGAACTTCTACTCTTGTTAATTTTTCAGTACCTTTATACTCTTTTTCATCGTTTAAATTTACAAGAAGTGTTTTTAATAATTTTTCTTTTATATAAAATCCAAAAAATACTTCTCCAGTATCCGCTCTTCCACTGGTTGCAATTCCAATATTTGCAACATTTCGTTTTGCAATTCGTTCTGCCATTTGGGCTACAATTTTTTCATGATACACACCAACTTTATTTACTAATCGAATATCAACCCCTGCACTATGCACTTTTGAATGTTCACTGTAGCATACAACACCAGCAGAAAATATTTTTGAGCTTCCATCTAATGCAGTTAATTCAGATGCAATTCGTCCACCTGTAATACTTTCTGCTGTTGCTATTGTATATTTTTTTTCTGTACAAATTGTGAATATTTTTTCTACTAATTGCTGATTATTCATGTTTTTTATATAAATTTTAGATAAAAAAATTATAACAAAAAAAGAGCATAAATGCTCTTTTTTTGTATAAATAGAAATGTTTAATTATAAATTAATCTCGTGGTCGAGCTTCATTTACAATAATAGCTCGTGGAGTTCGTCCATCTTGAGCATCAAATTCTTGTTCATTCCACATTTCGATTGCAGCAGCAGCACCTTCAGTAGTTTCCATTTCTACAAATCCGAATCCTCGTGATCGACCTGTTTCTCGGTCTGTGATAACTCGAGCTGAAATAACAACTCCAGCTTGTTCGAATGCTTCTCGAAGCATTTCATCAGAAACTCCCCATGGAAGACTTCCTACAAATAATTTAGTTTCCATATTTATAATGGTAAAGAATATATAACAATTTTTCTGTACTTACCTATCATCACCTAAACTGGAAAGATGCGGACCCGAACTTCAATAATTGCAAACAAATTATCTCTTACTTT
>DQTD01000022.1 GCA_016839105.1 Candidatus Altimarinota bacterium | reverse complement strand
CGTTGTATAAAGGATTAATTCTTAAATTCTTTCCTTCTTTTGTCCGGACTTTTGCCTTGGGGCTTGTTCGGACAAAATTTTCCGCATAAGCGGAGAAAAAAATAAATATATATAAAAAACCTTGAATAATAGTTATAAATTGATATAATAAGGTAGATTTAAATATCAGAAAGCTCTTGATATTGAGTTCCTCTTGTGTAGAACAAGCCTTCTTAATGCAAAAACACAGAGCTTTTATCGACTAAGGAATTTTTATTTTATATATATGTTAGTATCACTAGAAGAGCTTGCTCAAAATGCAGTACATTTCGGACATAAAACGTCTCGATGGAATCCAAAAATGAAAAAATATATTTACGCCGCTTCGAACGGAGTTCATATTTTTGATTTAAATAAAACAGCAAAAGGGTTAAAAAATACTGTTGCTGAATTAGAAAAAATTGCAAAAAAAGGAAAAACAATTTTATTTGTTTCTACGAAACCTCAAACAAAAGTAATGCTTGAAGAATTTCGAGAATCTACAGGGTATCCAATTGTTGTAAACAAGTGGGTTGGAGGAATGATGACAAACTTTGAAACTATTAAAGGGCGAATCAAAAAAATGAAAAATATTGAAGCAATGATCACTACTGGTGAACTTGATAAATATACAAAAAAAGAACAATCTAAACTTCGAAAAGAATTAGAAAAACTTCAAGAAGCATTCGACGGAATTCGAGATCTTCATAAAGCTCCAGATGCAATGTTTATTGTTGATGGAAAACGAGATATTAATGCTATTAAAGAAGCTCAAAGATTGAATATTCCAGTTTTTGGAATAGCTGATACTAATGTAGATCCAGATAATTATACTTCATTAATTCCTGGAAATGATGATGCTATTTCATCTCTTGCATATATATTATCTTTCGTGTTTGAGGCAGCTGATAATAATCCTAAATATACAAAATAATTGTAAAAAATGGATTTAAAAAGCAGATTTAAAAAGCAGAGAACATTTGTTCTCTGTTTTTTTGTTATAATTTAAAGAATATAAGACGTAATTATGAAAAAAAATATAACAATTTATCTTGGTTTGGGTTCTAGTTTAGGAGATAAAGAAAAAATTATAAATAATGCAATTGCTGAAATAAAAAAATGGGGTGAAAATTTTCTCGTATCTTCTTTTCTGTATTCGGAACCATGGGGAGGAGTTGCACAAAATAAATTTTTAAATGCTGTGTGCAGTTTTGAAATATTAGAGAACAGTGAAATGACACCAGAAAAATTATTACAAAAAATACAAAAATTAGAAGAAAAATTTCAACGAACTCGGTCTGTAAAATGGGAAGATAGAACATTAGATGTGGATATTTTATTGTATGGAGAAGAAAAAATAGAAACTCTCAATCTTATAGTTCCGCATGTATATATTCTTGAACGAGATTTTGTGTATGAGCCTCTGTTAGAAATATGCAAAATAAATAGAAGTTTAGGAGATTTAAAAAAATATATATTTAAAATACGGTCTTCGTAGAGGTGTAATGAACGGTGGATAGAAGTATCTAAATATATGTGGTACTATTTTTGTATAAAATTATATTTACACTATGAGGGTATTTTCATTTTTAAAAAACACTGGAAAAGGATTTTTATGGGGGCTTTTATTGGTGCTTGCTGTTTTTGTAGCATATATTTATTATTGTTTTTCAAATCTTATTTATTTTCTTCCTGTTGCGAATCGGTTGCATGGAGATTTAAGTGAAAACAATGCAGTTTTAATAACTCTGCATAATGAAAGTGAATTACGTCCAACTCTTGGTTTTTTAACAGGGTTTATTCTTTTGAAAAGAAATGAAGATAATGATATTACGATGGAGTTTCATGATTCATATGATATTGAAGCGCCAAAAAAACCAATTATAGCACCAGATGTTATTGAGCGAAATTTTTCAACGGATTCTCGGTATCAGGGGTGGGTGTTTAGGGATACAAATTTCAATATGCAATATTCGCAAAACGCTAAAAATGCAATAGCCTTTCTTGGGTATGATAAGCGATATAAAAACGTAAATATTTCAGCGGTAATTTCTTTAGATATGCATGCTATTGAAAAAATTATAGATGCAGTTGGGGGTGTTGAATTCCAAGGAAAAATTTTACATGGAGAAAATTTTTTTTCTGTGCTTGAATCGCAAGCGAAACAATTTAATAGAAGCGATGAAATTGCGTGGAAAAATAGAAAAGGTAGTATTAAACCTTTGGCTGTGAGTATTATAAAAAAATGTATAAAAAGTATTTTTTCATGGAAGAATATTTCTAATACTATAGAAGTTTTATTTGCACAAAGGCATATTTTGTTTTATTCACCGCAGGTGCAAATTCAAAAAATATTTGCAGAGCATAATTTAACAGGAGCAATTACTCTTGATCAAAGTAATATAGTGTGGGGAATTAATTATGCAAATATCGGAGGAAAAAAGGGAGATAGGTATATTGAAAAAAGTGTAAAATCAACTTTTTCTCTTGATAAAAATGGAAAAATAACAGAAAAAATGGAAATACAGTTTGCTCATAATGGAACACGTAATTTGCATTCAGATAGATATTTTGGATATATTCGAGTTGTAAAATCTGAAAATGTGAAATTAGTTGGTTTTCAAAAAAATAGTAATTATATAAAT
>DQTD01000002.1 GCA_016839105.1 Candidatus Altimarinota bacterium | reverse complement strand
TTGAGAAAAAAATAGAGTTTTTATTCCTTCATTTTTACCGTATTGTTGAAAATTTGAAATAAAATTAAATGGACTTTCTATCGCTGTTTTTACTCGACGTTCAATGAGTTGAATACTATTTAATTTTTCTAATTTTTCTTTATTTGCAGTATTCTTATTCTTATTCGTTGGATTATCTATATCTGCGAGTTGTTTATATACAATATCGTGCATAGTTTCTGTTGCTTGTAGTGTTCCATTTTCGTTTTCCATGGATAATAACATTGTACTTAATTCTGGAATTGTTTTTGTAAATTCCGTATTTTTTTTACTTAAATTTTGATGATCTTCTTTTAATAAAATACTCAGGTCTTTTCTTCGTTTTACTATTTTTTGTACTAAAGGGTTTATAATATTATCTCTTTCATTCTTTTCTCTTTCTAAAATTCTATTAAATATCTTTTGGTGCGTTATATCAATATTTAATTTTTTGGCACGCTCATCTGTAAGTATTCCAATATTCATCATTTCAAATGGTTTTGGATATTTTTTTTCATCAGTGCTTCGTGAATTGTATAATTCTTGATTTATTTCTGTAATTTTTTTATCTCGTAATGCTTTTGCTTGCGTGTCGAAATGAGAAATTCTGGTTTTAATTTCTTCTATAACCAATGTTGATGGTTTTTTTTCAGATGTTGCAATTGAATAATCTATAAAAGATGCAAAAATTAATTCATTAATAAAATCTAAATTTTCCGAAAGAATTGTAATATCATCATCTGTAATCTCACTAATATTTTCAGCATTTATTTCTGTAGAATCTATAATTTCATTAATTTTTATTATAATATTTTCTTTATGTTCAGCAATTTGTTTTTTTGTTTGGTCTGTTTTATCAGAAATTGTAACATTAAAAATAGTCATTAATGTATTTTTAATACTTTGAATATGTTTTTCTTGTTTTTTTTCTAATTCTTCATTTTCTTTGTTTTCTTCATTTTCTTTGTTTTTATTTAAAAGTTCTTCCTGTGTAGATACTTTTTTTTCATCTGGATTTTCACTTAATTTTAGACTTTCACCGTTTGGGCTAAGGTCTTTGAGTTCAAATTTATCAATAGAGTATTCTCCGCTGGGTGCAATATATACAACAGTTGCTTTAGAGCCTTCTAGTCCAATAATTTCTCCTTCAGCAATTTTTTTATTATTATCTTCGCCTACAAAAAAACTTACAGAAGTTCCCACCTCCAATTCATTTTGTCTGCCTTCTAATATTTGCTTATTTTCTGCCATATTTATATTTATATTTTTTTCAGAATATTTTATCTGAAAAAATATTATTTTACAAGAGACCAAAGATTGACATTAATATCTAGTGTGCTAAAAAAAGAAAGGAAAAACATTTTACTTTTATAAAAAAAGATTGTATTATGATTTGAATTATTATATAATTTATTCTTAAATTTCTTCTAAAAATATTATACGTATGTCTAAAAATAATACAAAATCAATTCTTGCAGCATTTGCGCTTACGTTTTTTTCTTCACTTGCAGTTATAGGTGGAGGAGTATTGCTTGCATCTGTATTTATATCAAATTCTTTTATTCAGCAGTATGATATTGATGATATGGATTATTCAGAAAAAGAATTATTAGAAATACAAACAAAAGATAAAATATTTGAAAAAAATGAAGTTGAAGTTGAAGTTAAAGAAATAATTTCTGTTATTACTACTACTCCAGTTTTGACTCTTATACCTAAAACAATTGAAAGAGATAAGTATGATAAATTATTTAAGAAATTAACGAAAAGAGCAACTCTCTTACAAGCAAAAAATGACAAATTAGAAATATCACTGCCAATAGAGAATGTTACATATTGTTTAAAAGATATGAGTTTTAAACAATTTAAAAATTTTTCTTCTGATCCAAAAGAAGCATTTAATAATGCATTAGGATATTGTAGTTTTTATGATTTTTCTCTTCAAATTCAAGATAGAATAGATACAATCATGAAAAGAAAAAAGAAAGAAGAAACAGAAAAAAAAGTACATTCGTTTTCAGGGGTTGTAGTCCCTCAGTACGTTATTGACGAAGTGTTGAATTCTGAAAATTGGAATAAAACAACTCGAACATTATTAGGAAATCAGCATAATATCGACCATGATATTACATATTTAAATAATGTAGATTTGAGTAATTTAGGAATTACAGAGTTGATAGGAGTTGGACTTTCAAAATATCCGCATTCGAGCAGAAGTCGTAAAACAAATTTACGAAATGCAGCGTCTAAACTTGATGGAAAAATTATTCACCCAGAGGGAACATTATCGCTTGTGAATACTCTCGCACCGTTTAATTATAACAATGGGTATGTGAATGGAATTATTATAAAAGATGGAAAAGATGTAACAGCAATGGGTGGGGGAGTGTGTCAATCTGTAACAACAATGTTTCGGGCATGGCAAAATTCAGGTTTGGAAGTTACTAAATTTCAGCCCCATTCAAAATCAATTTCATATTATGGAGGTATTGGTTTTGATGCAACAATGTATAAATCGGCATGGCGTGGCGGAGATGTGGATTTATTATTAAAAAATAATTCAGAAAATTCTATTTTAATAAAAGTGGTTGATTCAGATCCATATCAAATAATATTTTTATATGGAACTAAAGATAGGAAAGTTTCATTAAATAGGTATCATTTCAGTAAATATAAAGGAAATCAAGTTGCGAAATGGAAACGCTCTATTGAGTATAAAAATTCTGGAGAGTGGGTCGATAACTTTTTTCAAGAATGGCAAAAATTATATTAATATAAAAAGAAAAAGCTCTCAGAAGAAATTTCTTCTGAGAGCTTTTTTGATTCTAAATATTTTGTAATAATTTATAAATTATTTTTTTTCAAATAATTTACGAATTTCAGCCCCTCTTACTTCAATTGGATGAACTTTTGTTTCAGCTCGTAAAGCGTTTAAGTTTTTAAATCCATTTTTAAAGTCCGCAAGATATTCTTCTGTAAATTCTCCGCTTTCCACTCGTCGTAATGCTTCTTGCATTGCTTTTTTTGTTTCAGCTGTAATAATTTTTGGTCCAACTGTTCGACCTCCATATTCTGCAGTATTTGAAACAACATTATACATATGGTTAATTCCTCCGTCATACATTAAATCTACAATTAATTTTAATTCATGTAAGCATTCAAAATAAGCCATTTCTGCAGGATACCCAGCTTCTGTTAAAACTTCAAATCCAACTTTTACTAATTCAACAGCTCCACCACACAGAACAACTTGTTCTCCGTATAAATCTTCGTATGTTTCTTGTGCAAAAGTACATTCCATCACTCCTGCTTTTGTAAAATTCATGCTGTGTGCCATTGCAAGTGCAGTTGTTTTTGCGTTTCCTGTTTCGTCTTTTTCCATAGCAATAAGTGCTGGAACTCCGAATCCTTCAAGGTATATTTTTCGTTCTTCTGTTCCAGGTGCTTTTGGAGCTACCATAATAACATCAACTCCTTTTGGGGGAGTGATTTTCTTAAAGATAATATTAAATCCGTGAGAAAATGATAATGTTTTTCCAGTTACAATATGTTTTTTGATATCAGCTTCGTATACTTCAGCTTGTACTTCATCTGGAATAAGTATATGAATGATATCTGCAGATTTTGAAGCATCAGAAATTGTTGCAACTTTTAATCCATCAGATTTTGCAAGTTCCCATGACGCTCCTTTTTCTCGAACTCCTACTACCACATTTACGCCAGAATCATGCATCATTAGTGCTTGAGCTCGACCTTGGGCTCCGTATCCAATTACGGCTACTTGTTTTTCATCTAAATATTTTGCGTCAGCATCTGCTTCATACATTAATTTCATATAATTTTGTTAAATAATAATTTATCTTAATATTATGGTACATATTTATGTAAAAATTCTCAAGTTGTAAATTTCTAAAATTCTAGATATAATTATTTTAGAATATTTATTATTTTTATTCCTCTATTATGCGTAAAATTTTTATTGGAAATGATCATGCAGGACCAGAATATGTAGATACAATTATTGCATATTTACAAGAAAAAAAATATGAAGTTGAGCATGTTGGAAGTGTTGGAGGGTCGTCGGTCGATTACCCAGATTTTGGAGAAGCATGTGCAAGAGAGGTTGCAAAAAGTAATGAGCACGAAGAAAATTCTGCATTTGGAATTGTGATTTGTGGTACTGGTTTAGGTATTGGAATCGCAGCAAATAAAGTTAAAAATATTAGATGTGCACATTGTGTAAGTCCATATTATGCAGAAATGGGAAGAACTCATAATGATGCAAATATGATTTCTTTGGGAGCACGAGTGATTGATATTGAAAATGCGAAAAGTATTATTGATACTTTTTTAGAAACAGAATTTGAAGGTGGGCGACATCAAAAAAGAGTAGATAAGTTGAATGCTATTAAATAAAGTATGTGGAATTATCAAACTGAAATATATAATTGGCTACAAGATAAAAATTTAGGAGGAAAAAATAATACTGGAATTATTGTGATTACAGGTCCTACGGCAAGTGGGAAAACTGGAATTTCTATTGAAATAGCTCAATTTTTGAAGGAAAAAGGAATTTTGGCAGAAATTATAAATGCTGATTCTCGCCAAATTTATACAGATTTACCAATTACGGTTGCGGTGCCTACTCAACAAGAAAGAGAGGGGTTTTCTCATCATCTTTTTGAGTATATTTCTCCAGATAAAACATATAATGTTGCAGAATGGAGAGATGATGTAATTGCAAAAATAACAGAAATTCAAGTACGAAAATCAGTTGTTATTATCTGTGGAGGAACGGGATTGTGGATAGATGCACTTACCAAAAATTTTACTTTAGGAGTAGAACCAAATGAAGAATTTAGAAAAATTTATACTCAAAAAACGGAAGAGGAATTATATGCGGAGTTGTTGAAAAAAGATAAAAATCAGGCAGAAAAATTAGGAAAAAATAAAAAATATTTAATTCGTGCCTTGGAAATTTGTGAAAAATTGGGAAATAAAACTGATTATGCAGTGGAATCAAAATCTCCGTATAATTTTTTTATGATGGGGGTAACATGGGAGCGAGAAAAATTGTACGAACGAATAAACCAACGAAATGAAATAATGTTTGAAGCAGGTTTTTTAGAAGAAGCAGATGCTTTTGCAAAAAAGTTTTTAAAAAATACCTTGAATATTAAAACTGGTTATAAATCTCAACCAAATTTAACCGATATAAATAATAATGATTGTGGGTTTATAGCTCATGGGATTCCCGAGTATATTCAATTTCGAAACGGAGAACTTTCTTTGGAAGAATTGAAAGATACAATGAAACAACACACTCGAAACTATGCAAAACGCCAGTTGACATGGTGGAGAAAAGATAAAAGAGTGCGATTTTTAAATAGAGAAACGGGCGAAGAAATTGATTTAAATAAAAAATCTGAAAAAACTGAACAGGGAAGAGGAAAGAAAAATACAAAGTTTTTGTATTAATTTTTTTGTAGGTATATCTATGTATATTTATGTATATTTATAAATACTTCGTGAATTATTTTCAATATCAGAAGAAAGAGCAATATTATTTGTTTGTCCTTGCATTCTTTTCGCTTTATTCCACTCGGTTATACCGTGGCGTGCAATAATAATTTTATTTCTTCCAAACATTTTTTTGATTTCTATAGTATAAAATTGGAAAAATTCCAAGTGTTAGTATCGCAGAAAATGATAAACCAAAAATAATAGACCACGCAAGCCCAGACCAAACAGGGTCTCCTGCAATAGTAAGTGAGCTTAAAACTGTTGTCATGGATGTTAATAAGATAGGTCGTAATCGAGTTTTTCCTGTTTCAACCAATGCTTGTTTTAATCCAATTCCTTGTTTTTTTAAAATTTCTAAATATTCTAAATAAATAATAGCGTTATTCACTACAATTCCCAGCAGAGCAATAAATCCAATAAGTGCGGTTGCTGTTAAAAATGTTCCATTTAATGCATCAAGAATTGCAAATCCAGGTAAAATTCCGAGAAATGCGAGCGGTACTGTTGCCATAATTAAAACAGGAATCATAAACGATTTAAATTGTCCTACTAAAATTGCATACACCAATGCACATGCAATAGATAATGCAATTAATAAATCACGAAAATTATCAAGAGTCATTTCAAATTCACCACCCCATTCAATTCGAATTTCTTCACCAGTTTTTTTATCAATTACATCAATTCCATACAGTGAAAAATTTTCAACAGAAATAATATTACTATGTTTCTCGTTATAAATCTCAAATATGATATCTATCATTGCATACACAATACTTCTACTTTCCATTTCTGCATAAATCTCTGATTCAGATCTCTGATTATTTTTTAATAAAACTTGAGATGAGAAATCTTTCACTTCTTTTGTTACTGCAGAAATAGGCACCATTTGTCCTAATAAATTTTTGACAGCTATTTTTTTGATATCGGCTAATTGTTCTCGTTTTTCTTTTGGAATAGAAAACTCTATCACGGATTCTTCTTTTACATTATCCGTTGAAAAACTTGAAATAATAGATGGAGTTACTGCTAAATCTAAGGCTTTGTAAATAGAATAGGCTGAAACATTATTTAATTTTGCTTTTTGATAATCTATTACTAATGTTGTTCTTGGGTATAAATGTTGATGTGATGAATCAATATCCACAACACCATGAGTTGTATATAATATTTTTTCTAAAAATTCTCTAATATTATTTCGAGAATCGGCTTGATCTCCAATAATTCTAATAACAAGTGTTGAAAAAACAGGTGGTCCTGGTGGGTCTTCTACCACTCTAATTATAGCATTATCCGACTGAATAAATGGTGAAATTTTTGCACGAATTTCTTGCGCTTTTTCTTCAGAACTTTTTTCTTTGTCATCGTCAAAACTAATAAGCATGCTGGATTGATGTTCGCCAGTTCGTCCTGCAAAACCTCGAAATAATCCGTTGAAATCAAGAATAGGATCTGTTCCAGTAAACATAGAAATACTTTCTATGTCGTCTAATTCAGTGATAGATTTTTGAATATCAATAGCAAGTTTTTGTGTTTCTTCGCTGCTTGTTCCTTCTTGTTTGTCTACTGTTACCCAAAGTGTTTTGGTATCTGCTTTTGGAAGCATTTGAAAATGTATGAGTTGGAGAGGAATAAAAACAAAAACAGCCATCATTGAAAGAAATACTACGGCAATAATTGATTTTTGTTTTGTGTTACTTTCCAAAATATTTTCAATTTTTTTACTATACCAATTTTGAAATTTTTCAAATCCAGATATTTTTGTTTCTGTTTTTTGTTTTGCAGAAACCAGTTCTTCGCCTGACATTAAAATTATTTTGTCTTCTTGTTTTTCTGTTATTATTTCATGTTTATTACATTTGAAAAAAAATTGAGATAAAAAAGGAGTAATTACATAGGCTACAAATAGTGCACAAATGAGTGCAGCAGGAACAAAAAAGGCGAGAGGTCCCATATATGCCCCCATCATTCCAGATATTTGTGAGAGCGGTAAAAATACAATTACAGATGTAAGAGTTGATAAAAAGAGCCCCACACCAACTTCTTGTACGGCGTCGGTAATTTTTTGAAATTTATCTCTTCCATCTCGCAGTTGAATATGTCTGTAAATATTTTCAACAACCACCGTGGCTGAATCTACCAATAATCCAAGGGATAAAATGAGTGCAAATAGGGTTATTTTATTAATGGTTTGGTCTGCTATGAGTCCAACAAAAAATACCATTAATAGAGAAATAGGAATAGCAATGGCAACGAGTGTTGCGGCTCTTCCTCCTAAAAATATCATTAAAATAAGCACTACAATTATAATACTTTGAATTAAGTTTGAACCGAGTCCAAAAATTGCATCGTTGGCAATTTTAGCTGTATTTCTAATATTTGTAATTGTGAAGGTTTGGTTTGTTTGTTTTTTAGAAAGTTCTGAAATTTTTGCAAACGCAGCATTTATTACATTCGAAGTGTTTTCTCCTTTTCTTTTTGCTATAGATATATAAACGGCTTCTTGGTTATGGAGTTGGTTTTTGTGTGAAAGCTGAATATATGAAGTTTTTTCGGTGTATGCATTTTTTATGGTTGCAATATCACCCAGGGTAATTCCGTTTCCAATAACTATACTTTTTGCTTTTTCTACAGAATTAATTTGGGTATCAATCTCTATTTCATGTAAAATTTTATCAGTTCTTAAATTTCCTACAATAGTTCTACCGTTATTCATTTTTAACGCATTTGCAACTTCTTCTAACGATAAATTTTGTGATTTTAATTTTTCTGGATTAACTATAATTTTTAAAGCATTTCTTTCTCCTCCTGTTACAACAACATTTGCGATTCCTTTTATTTTTTGTAATTCCTTACTTATTGTAATCGCTTTTTTTCGCATTGCATTTGCAGAAATTTGATTTGAAGTAAGAGACCATACTCCAATTGCAATATCATCTGGTGAAATGGTTTTAATAAACGGTTCTGAAATATTTGGATTTTTTACTGCATCTAAATTTTCGCTTATTTTAGAAAAAACTTTAACTTTAGCATTTTCTAAATCTTCTCCTACTAAAAATTCTACTCGTACAACTGACATTCCTCCTTCAAAAGATTGAGACGAAATACTATCTACTCCTTTTATTTCTGCCAGTTTTTCCTCAATTTCATCTGTAACAAATTCTTGAACTTCTTCTGCAGTAGCTCCTGCAAATTGTGTTTGTATTACAAACGCAGGAAGTGTTACTTCTGGGTTGTATTGTTGTGGCATTCCAAAAAATCCAAAGCTTCCTGTAGCTATAATAAAAATTATTACAAGCCATGAGAGTGCTTTATTTTCAAGAAAAAATTTTGTGATAGATCCAAACATTTCAGAAGAGTAAAATATAAATTTATATGTAGTATCGCATATACCCCGCTGGGTGTCGAGAATATTATTTATAACATTCTTCTCCTGCGTTTTCAATTTCTTTTAAATTCTATTAAATCGGGAGTATATATTTCAAGTCGTTTATCTGCAGAGTTAAATGTATTTTGTGTTTTAAAAAATATTCGAAATGTGCGTTCGAGTGCAGATTGTATTCCTCGTAAAATTCCAAAATTACTTGGTGAGAAATCGAAAGAAAGTGCAAAAAAGTTTTGCTTAAATCTTGAATTTTATTATTATTATTAGTTTAGCATAAAAATTTTGATTTATATAAAATAAGAATGTAGGATATGAAAAATATTATTTCGAACGTTTTATGTATATTGTTATAAAAATTGGAAGTGCATTGCTTGTAAATGAAGATGGGGCTTTGAAAAAAGAAATGCTGGAGCATATTATTTCTGGAGTAAAATATTTACAAGATATGGGAAAAAAAATAATTATTGTAAGTAGTGGAGCGGTAGCCGCAGGTGGGCAAAAATATGCATTTGAAAAATTATCGAAAGGAGTAAAAGCAGCAATTGGGCAACCTATGCTTATAAATGAATATAGTAAAATAGCACAACAAAAAAATATTATTACAGCACAATATTTACTTTCTAACGATGATTTGTCCGATAGAAAACGATATATTTATTTGCAATCAGCGTTGGAAGAAGCAACACGGCACAATATTGTACCAATTATTAATGATAATGATATTTTGCATGGAGTAAAAAAAAGTTTTTCTGATAATGACCAACTTGCGTGTTATTTAGGAATTATGCTTCACGCAGAAAAAGTATTATTACTGACATCTGTCGACGGAATTTATAACGATTTTGGAACAGAAAAACAAAAAAGAATAGATATTATTACAAAGCTTGAAGAGTTTAAGGGTATTCAAACAGACCAAAAAACAGATTTTGGAACAGGTGGAATGAAAGGAAAAATAGATTCAATTCGCTTAGCAATGCAATGTGGAATTGATGTGTATGTGGGGCACGGAAGCAATGAAAAAATTTTTGCATCGATGTTCGACGATTCGAAAAGAAGTACAAAACCATATACAAAAATTGTTGGAATGAAAAAAGATAAACAAATGAAAGGAATTCAAAAATGGTTATTCGCTGGAGCTGAACCAAAAGGAGAAATTCAAATTAGTGATAAAGGAGGAGAAGAGTTGAGAAATCGCAAAATTAGAAAATCTGTTTTAATAAAAGGAATTGAACACGTTTTTGGTCAGTTTTCGAAAGGCGATGTAATTAGTGTTATAGATAAAAATTTTGAACAAATTGGGTACGGGGTTGCAAAGTTGGATGCAGCAGAAATTCGGTCGCAAAAAGGTGAAGAAAATATTATAGTTATTCATGCAAATTATTTTTTGGTTACTGCCTAAAAAATAAATATCATTTGTCAATTACTAATAAAACTATGTCGTCAACATTTACACAATTTACATCAGCTGAATTACGAAAAAAATATATTGAATTTTTTAATACACGCAATCATTCGCAAGTTGTGTCTGCGTCTACTATCCCAGATGCAGATGACCAAACTGTTTTATTTACAACAGCAGGAATGCAACAATTTGTTCCAAATTTAATGGGAAAACCACATCCGCAAGGAGTTCGGCTTTCATCGGTTCAAAAATGTGTGAGAACCGTAGATATTGATGAAGTAGGAGATAATAGACATCTTACTTTTTTTGAAATGTTAGGAAATTGGTCTTTGGGTGATTATTTTAAAAAAGAATCAATTAAATGGTCGTACCAGTTTTTAATTGATGAATTAAAAATTCCAAAAGAAAAATTGTGGGTAACGGTATATGGAGGAGATGAAAGTTTAGAATATGACCAAGAATCTCATGATGTGTGGTTGAAAATGGGGATTCCAGAACATAAAATTGTGGGAATTGGGGCTCCTACAGATCCTGAAAAACGAAGACGAAAAGGGCGAGGAGATAATTTTTGGGCAGCAGGAGCAACGGGTCCTTGTGGTCCATCGAGTGAATTATTTATTTGGCTAGGAGACGGAGAACCAGCCGAAGGACAAAATCCTGAAACAGATGAAGATAATTTTATTGAAGTGTGGAATAATGTTTTTATGGCATATGAACAAATTGAAGGTGGAGAATTAAAACCTCTTTCTCAAAAAAATGTTGATACAGGAATGGGGCTAGAACGATTAACAATGATTATTCAAGGAAAAACAACAGTTTTTGAAACAGATTTTTACGATAATATTATAGCTGAAATTGAAAAATTATCAGGAAAAAAATATCCACCATATGCAGAAGATACAGATGAAAATAATCCAATTACGAGATCTTTCCGAGTAATTGCGGATCATGTGCGATGTTCTATTCATTTAATTGCAGATGGAGTTTCTGCGAGTAACGAGGGGAGAGGATATGTATTACGGCGATTATTAAGACGAGCGGTTCGGTTTGGGAAAAATCTTATCCCTTCGACAGGCTCAGGGAACAATTTATTTCTAGAAAAAATTGCAGAAGTGTATATATCTGAATTTTCTGAATTTTATCCAGAAATTGGAGAACGAAAAAAAGTAATAATAGATGCATTACAAATAGAAGAAAGTAATTTTTTACGAACTTTAGAAAAAGGGGAAAAGAAATTACAAGAAATAATTATAGATATAAAAAGTAAAAATCAATCTGATTTTTCTGGAATATCTGCGTTTATTCTTTCTGATACCTTTGGATTTCCAAAAGATTTAACACGAGAAATTGTTGAAGAAAAAGGTTTTGTAATAGATGAAGAAAAATTTAATGCGGAATTTGATGCAGAATTAAAAAAGCAAAGAGAGCGTTCTAGAGCTTCTGGAAGTTTTGAAATGAAAGGACAAAATAATACAGTTTTTGAAAATTTACCTGCAACAAAATTTGTTGGAAATACAGGAGAAAATTTACAAAATATAGATTGTACGGTTTTAGCTTTTGTAGAAAATGAGGATAAGAGTTTTACAATAGTTTTAGATACAACACCTTTTTATGCAGAAAGTGGAGGACAAGTTGGAGATAGAGGAGTTATTGGTGATATAAAAATTGTAGATACAAAAAAAATAAAAGGAGTAAATGGTGATGTATTTGTGCATTATGGAATGGTAGAAAATAACAATAATTCTTCTTTGCAAGTGGGTGAAATTTTGCAAGTTTCGGTCAATCAAGATTTACGAGATAAAACAACTCGACATCATTCGGCGGCTCATTTATTGCAATCGGCATTAACATTTGTGTTGGGAGATGGAATTGCACAAGCTGGTTCTTTGGTAGACGAAAACAGAACACGATTCGATTTTTCGTATCCAAAAGCATTGAAAGCAAAAGAAATTTTAGCAGTTGAAGCAAAAATTTTTGAATATGTGAATGCGGCTCATGCGGTAACCATTACAGAAATGAGTATTGACGAAGCAAAAAAAGCAGGAGCAGTTGCTCTTTTTTCTGAAAAATATGGAAATACGGTACGAACAGTGCGAATGGGCGAACCAAGTTTTGAATTGTGTGGAGGAACGCATGTGCAAAATACTGCAGAAATTGGAGGAATTAAAATTTTAACAGAAGCATCGTGTTCTTCTGGAATAAGACGAATTGAAATGGTTGTTGGAGATGTGGCTCAAAAATATTTTTTGAATAAATGTAGTGTTGTTGCAAGTGTAGCAAAGACTTTAAAATCTTCAGAAGTGCAAATTGAAGAGCGAGTTGCAAAACTTATTCAAGAGAAAAAAAATATGGAAAATGAATTATCAGTTATTGCAAAAAAATTATTAGCGTTTGAAGCGTTAGAATTTTATGACCGAAAAATTGAAATAAATGGAAAAATTGTAATTTGTGAACCAGTTCCCACTCACGATTTAAAACACGTTGCAGGAATGGCTAGAGCATTATCGGATAAAGCAGTGGATAGTGTTGTGTTGTTTACAGAAGATGGAGGGATTGTGATTGCAACCCAAAAAGGTGGTGTGAATGCACGAGAAATATTTGAAAAAATTAAAGAAATTGCTGGTGGAAATGGAGGAGGAAGTCCATTTTTTCTGCAAGGAAAAGGAGTGAATTTGGAACGATTTCCAGAGATTCGGGGAATTGTTGAGGGAAGTGTGTAGGGAACAACGATCGAAAAATAATAAGCCAATCTAAATATTCACTTTCATGAAATTTTTTTCACCAGCTCTTATTTTATCATTTGGAACATTGCTTTCGTACCTTTTAGGAATTGTGAGAGATATTTTTTTTGCACGACATTATGGAGCAACGGTAATAACGGATACATATTTTTCGGCTTTCCTTATTTCAGATATAATAATGATTATATTTGTGTCGTCGGCTCTGTTAGGCTTGGTAACTCCGTTATTTTTACAAGAAAGAGAAAATGATAAACAATCTGGATACACACTTTTTGGTATTTTTTTTGCAAGTTTACTTTCTATTTTTACTGTAATAAGTTTTTTAGGAATTATTTTTACTCCAGAAATTTTATCAATATTTTTTTCTGCTCAATTAGAAAAAGAACCCACGTTATTTATAAATCTGGCACGTTTATTTTTTATTACAAATTTTTTCTTTGCAATTTCTAACTGTATAGGAAATTTTTTAATGGCACACAAACACTTTCTTTCCGCTGCACTTTCTCCTCTTATTTATAATATTGGAATTTTGATAGGAATATTATTTTTTGCAAATGATTATGGAATATATGCGGCTGCATACGGTGCAGTAGCGGGAAGTATAGGGCATTTATTGTTAAGATTATGGGAATATTTTTCTGAAATTTCGATAGATAAAAGATTTTATCCATCATTTAATTGGCAATGTCCTCAATTAAAAGAATTAGGATCGTCTATGGCGTTTCGATGGTTGACGGTTGGAACATTGCAAATAACTCTGGTAAGTATTCAAAATTTTAGTCAAACTTTTAAGAATGAAGAGGGGCTATATTCTCTTTTTTTATACGCACGAAATATTGAATCTGCACCAGTTATGATTTTTGGATTTGCAATTGCAACTGCAAGTTTTCAGGTGTTGTCTCAACTTTTTGCAGAAAATAAAAAAGAACAAATGAGTAAAATATTTTTTGTAGCACTGTATAAAATTTTATTTTGGACAATTCCTATGGCGGTTGGAATTTATTTTTTAGGAAGTTATTTTTTAGCAAATATTTATTCTATTGAAATAGCATCACCTGAATATGCTATTTTGCATTCAATTCTTATAGTAATTTCTTTGGCTATTCCGTTGGAATCGGTTCTGACATTGTTTGTACGAGCGTTTAATGCAACTGGAGACACAAAAACTCCAATGATTATTACGTTTAGTCAGGTTGGTGCTTTGGTGTTAACTATGCTTTGTTTTCGGTATTTTGGAGCAGATTTACTTTCACCGGCACTTCAAATAGGAACAAGTTATTTACTTAGTTTTATAGCGTCTATTTCTGTTGGATATTTTTTATTACACCATAAAAATATTATTGAGTATTCATCAGAAATTTTTGTACAAAAAACAGGATTTTTTCTAAGCATAATAGGGTCTTTTATAATGGGGTTATTTTTATTTTTTATACTACAGTATATCCATTTAAATTCTTTGCTTCTTATTTTATTTATTGCAATAATATCTTCTTTTCTTTTTTTTCTAACACTTTTTTTAGTGTGGAAAAAAAATATTTTATCTAATGTAAAGAAAATGTTGTAAGGAAATATCAATCTAAAAAAAAACTTGCATTTGATTAAAATGTGCTATATAATACTATGAAATATACAAAAATATTTCAAACAAATACACATTTTTTACCTTGATTAATATGCTTATATTTAGTAATCAGCTCAGCTCATCTCATAAATTTCATTTTTTAGAA
>DQTD01000042.1 GCA_016839105.1 Candidatus Altimarinota bacterium | reverse complement strand
ACAATTCATGAACGACTTACAGAAAATGCTATTGCTATTCAACTTCCTATTGGAGCAGAAGACGATTTTGAAGGAATTATAGATCTTATTGAAATGAAAGAAGTTCGATTTGAAGGAGAAAATGGTATAGATATTGTTGAGTCTGAAATTGATGCAAGTCGATTAGATAAAGCAAAAGAATTTAGAGAAAAATTGGTTGAAGCTGCAGCAGATCTTGATGATGCACTTATGGAAAAATATATGGAAGGAGAAGAAATTTCTATTCCTGAAATTAAAGCAGCTCTTCGAAAAGGAGTATGTGCAAGTGAATTATATCTAGTTCTGTGTGGTACAGCTCTTCGAAATATTGGTACTCAATTAGTACTTGATGCAGTTCGAGATTATCTTCCTTCTCCACTAGATGTTCCACCAATTACAGGTAAGGATATGAAAACAGATGAAGAAGTTTCTGTTCCATTAGATGGAGATGAACTGAGAGGTGTTGTATTTAAAATTGCAACAGATCCATTTATTGGGCGACTTTGTTTTTTCCGAGTATATGCGGGAGAAATTAAAAAAGGAACATATGTTGTAAATGCTCGAACTGGTAAAAAAGAGCGAGTTGGTCGACTTGTAGAAATGCATGCAAATACTCGAGAAGAAATTGATTCAATTAGTACTGGTATGATTGGTGCAGTTGTAGGTCTTAAAGATGTTAAAACTGGTGATACTCTTTGTACTGAAGGTGGTCGAATTCTTGCTCTTGAAGAAATGACATTTCCAGAACCAGTAATTCATGTTTCTGTAGAAGCTGATTCGAAAGGAGATCAAGAAAAAATGGGTATGGCTATTTCAAAACTTTCAGAAGAAGATCCTACGTTCCGAGTAAAAACAGATGACGAAACAGGGCAAACTATTCTTTCAGGAATGGGAGAGTTGCATCTTGAAGTTTTAGTAGATCGAATGAAACGAGAATTTGGAGTTCATGCAACAGTAGGAGCACCTCAAGTTGCGTATAGAGAAACTATTTTGAATGAAGTTGCTATTGAAGAAAAATATTCGAAACAAACTGGTGGACGAGGACAATATGGTCACGTTCTTATGCGAGTTAAACCATTATCTGATGAACTTAAAAATGGAACAGATGAAATAGATGGTGTTGAATATAAATTTCATAATAAAATTGTTGGAGGAAAAATTCCTAATGAATTTATTCCAGCGGTTGATAAAGGAATTAAAGAAGCTATGAAAAAAGGGGTTGTTGCAGGGTATCCAATGGTTGATATTGAAGTTGAATTATATGATGGTTCGTACCATGATGTTGATTCAAGTGAATTTGCCTTTAAAGCAGCAGGTTCTATCGCATTTCAAAAAGCTGCGAAAAAAGCAAAAGCGGTTCTTCTTGAACCAATTATGCAAGTGGAAGTTACAACTCCAGAAGATTATCTAGGAGATGTAATGGGAGATATTTCTTCTCGACGAGGAACTATTGAAGAAACTACTGATAGAGGAACTGCAAAAGTTATAAAAGCAAAAGTTCCATTATCTGAAATGTTTGGATACGTAAATGATTTACGATCTTCAACACAAGGACGAGCTTCATATTCTATGGAGTTTGCTCGATATAATATTGCTCCTTCAAATGTTACAGAAGACATTAAAAAAGAACGAGGAATTGCATAATTATAAAAAAACTCTCAAGTGTAAAAGCTTGAGAGTTTTTTTATAAATAATATTGCAAATGCAGTGTGAAAAGATTACTATAGATCTTGCAGAAATAAAAAATTTGCACTGTATGGCGATTGTAGCTCAGTTGGTTAGAGCATCGGGTTGTGATTCCGAGGGTCGAGGGTTCGAACCCCTTCATTCGCCCCAGAAAAATATATAAAAACAGAATAGTTGTACTATTCTGTTTTTTGTTTATATAATAATTACAAGTAACAAAATAATATAATTTAAATATAAAAATATGTCAGAATATTATGATGGTGACGATTGGGATAATATGGAATGGGACGAAATAAAAGGAGAATTTGTGAGTAAAATATCTGAAAAAGAAGAAGTTATTATAACAAAAGACTCCAACGGTGTAGTTCTTGAAAATGGTGATACTGTTATTTTAACGAGAGATTTAGATGTAAAAGGAGTCGCAATTTCTATGAAAAGGGGAGATAAGCTTAAGAAAATTAGAACAGGAGACGATCCAGAATTGGTTGAATGTAAAATTGGAAAAAAAGGAGTGTATATTAAAACATGCTTTGTAAAAAAAATATAAAAACATAGTATATATGAAGTTCAATATTTCTGTGCCAGATTTAGAAATTCAGCTAAAAAGAAGAAGAGCCATTCCATATAATTGGAGAGGAAAAAAACAAAATAATGGTGATGACAAAAAAAGTAATTTTATTTATAGCTCTCCCTATTTTGATTATATTCAAAACAAAATAGCAGAGTATAATCTTGAAAATTTATCAGATTATATTTGGAACAGATGGTATAATTTTTGGTCTGCAAAAGCAGTGGAATCTATTTTTGTAGAAAATAAAAATATTATAGCAGAGCGAGATGCAAAAAATAAATATTCAGATTTTTCTGTGTATGATGAAATCTCGAAAAAAAAATTTCAATTTGATCATAAAACAACAGTTATACCAAAATATTTTGAATCTAAAATATTGAAATATATAAAAGATAATACAGATAATACAGATAATTTTATTGATTTGCATCAGTTTGATGCTGCAATTGTTCAATGGTTATATGAAAACCAAAGCCAAGAGCAACGCAAACATTGGAATAATAGATTTTTTGTAATTTTGGTTGATACCACAAAAAAAGAGCATTGGAAAATAAAATCAGAGCTCTCTTTTTTGCATTCACACATTTCAAAATATTTAAGTAGTTTTACAATAGAAGACTGTGTACAGTTTAAACACGGTGAAAATAAAGTGTTTGCTGGTGTGTTTTGGGTTGTGCGGTAAGGTTTAGTTTGTAATCATCCGTAGATAATCTTTTGTATTTTCATGAGTAATATCAAGCCTCAACTCTAAGTGTTTTTTTAAATTTGAAAATGCTGAAATATATTCAGCTCTTCTTATTATCGGGATAATTATAGGAAATGTGTTATTTTT
>DQTD01000011.1 GCA_016839105.1 Candidatus Altimarinota bacterium | reverse complement strand
TTTTTATGATATAGTCTTTATATACTTTTTTAAAGAAAAATCTGTTAATCTTATTTTTGTAAAAATACGAATTTTACAATTTTTTTTATAGAATATTTAGAAAAAAAATCTATTTTAAGTTTAGTTAATATGAGCAAAGGATTAAAAATCCAGTTTTGAAAAGATTTTGTGAGTGTATATGAAGTTTTTAAAACAATTCAATCATAATTTTATATTTATAGTCATGACAGATAATCAAAAAACAGTTGTAGATTTTACATCGCTTACTAACGCATATTTAGAAGCATCTAACTCACAAAATTATGTGAAAAATTTTGTAAAAGGATTAGACGAAAAATTAATCCGCAAAATATCGGCAGATAAAAAAGAACCAAAATGGTTACTAGAACATAGGCTTAAGTCGTTAGAGTTATTTTTAAGTATTCCAAATCCAAGTTATGGTCCAGATATTTCAAAATTAAATTTAGATGGCATTCGATATTATGCAACGGCTGATACAAAAAAAAATGCAAAGTCATGGGATGAAGTAGATCCTGAAATTAAAGCAACTTTTGAAAAATTAAAAATTCCAGAGTCGGAGCGAGCATTTTTGGCAGGAGTTGGAACGCAATATGAAAGTGAAGTGGTGTATCATTCTTTAAAAGAAAAATGGGCTAAAAAAGGAATTATTTTTTTAGATTTAGATGTTGCCGTTCATGAGCATGAAGAAATTGTAAAAAAATACTTTATGAAATGTGTGCCAAATACAGATCATAAATATGCAGCACTCCATGGGGCAGTTTTTTCTGGAGGAACTTTTTTATATGTTCCAAATGGGGTAATTTTAGACGAACCATTACAAGCATATTTCAGAATGAATTCTGAAAGTATGGGGCAATTTGAGCATACACTTATTATTTTAGAAGATGATTCTGAAGCTGATTATATTGAAGGATGTAGTGCTCCAAAATATGGAGAGGATTCTTTGCATGCAGGCTGTGTAGAAGTGTATTTAGCAAAAAATGCTAAATTTAGATATTCATCAGTTGAAAATTGGTCTACAAATACGTATAACTTAAACACAAAACGAGCTATAGTTGGCGAAAATTCTAGAATGCAATGGGTTGGTGGAAATTTAGGGTCAGCAGTTACAATGCTATATCCTGCATCAGTTTTAGTGGGAAACAATGCACAATCTGATTATTTAGGAATTGCGGTTGCATCGAAAAATCAAAATCAAGATACTGGTGCAAAAGTGACTATTTTAGCGGATAATTGTCGAGCAAATATTGTTGCAAAAAGTATTTCAAAGGATAGTGGAGTGTCGACATATCGTGGAATTGTTGATATTAAGGCAAATGCAAAAAATGCGGTTGTGAATATTGAGTGTGATGCCTTGTTATTTGGAAACGCAGTGAGTGATACTATCCCGAAAATATCGGTTGGAAATGACAGTGCAAGTGTTACGCATGAAGCAAGTGTAGGAAAAATATCGGAAGAAGTCTTATTTTTTCTAGAAACACGAGGAATTTCAGAAGCAAAAGCAAAAGGAATGATAGTAAATGGATTTTTAGATGAAGTGGTGAAAACTCTTCCAATGGAATATTCGGTTGAGTTAAATCATTTAATAGAGTTAGAAATGGAAGGAAGTATTGGGTAATTTATATAAAAATTAAAAACATAAAATGTATGAGAATTGCAGTGCGTGCGTTAATTTTTAACGAAAAAGGAGAGTTATTAGTTGTTCAGCATAGAAAAAGTGACTTCTGGGCTTTGCCCGGTGGAAAAATAGAAGAATCTTTAAAAGAAGATTTACAATCGTGTATTAAGCGAGAAATTTTAGAAGAACTTGGTGTAGAAATTTCTGTACAAAATTTATTATTTATACAAGAGTTTCAGTGGGGAAATACTCGGCAAGAAGCAAAAGAAAATGATGTAACAATAGAATTTTTCTTTGCTGCAAAAATTATAAATACTAAGAAGAATATAGAATTATCAGAAATTAAATTTGCTGGAGAGTTTGCAGAAAAAGAATTAAATAAAATTGCATGGAAAAAATTAGATGCGAATTTGAATATAAAGCCAGATTTCCTAAAAAACTACACTATTGAAAGTATAGAAAAAATGAATACAGAAAATAAAATTGAGTATTTTAGCTTGGTCTAGATTTTTTTTTAAAATTAATGCACAAAAATAGACCTCTCGGTTCCTGCAATAGAACTGCAAAGTCTGTAGATTCGTTAGTGCCATTAGGTCTTACGTAGTTCGTATATTTACGCAGAACCCCAACAACAAAAAAGAATGTATGGAAATTTTAAAGAAATAGAGAATTTATTACAAGGGGAAAAAATATTTTGATGTAAATAGTATGAAAAAAAAGAAGTAAAAGCAAAAAGAGAGCACAAATAGAAATTTCTATTTGTGCTCTCTTCTATTATTTCTGTTTTATATATAATTATTGAACTTGTTTTACAATTTCTTTCATTAATAATTCTTTCATTGTTTCTTTTGCCATTCCTGTTTCATTTGCATATTCTTTTACTTCTTGTGCAAGTTTTGTATATTCATTTTTTGCTTCGTTATTATTTGGGTTTTCATTCATTAATTCTGCCATTCGAGCAAGTTTTCCAGAGATTGCTGAATGATCCGCTCCTCCTTGTGCATTTTCATCAATAACAACTTCAACAGCATCTGTTTTTACTTCAATCGCACCATTGTTAATTATTACTGCTGCGTCTTCTGTCTTCACTTCAATATTTTCATCGTTAATCACAACTGAATCATCAGTTGTTTCTTCAGTTGTTTCTTCAGTT
>DQTD01000076.1 GCA_016839105.1 Candidatus Altimarinota bacterium | reverse complement strand
TGTTGTTTCTATTGTTTCACTTTTGTTTGAATTTTCTTTTGCATAACTTATTGTTACCGATTGATTATATGTTTCTAGAAAATTCTTTTTTTTGTCTGAAGCAAGAATTGTAAGTTTTACTTTTTCTCCTGCTAAAATTTTTGTTGGAGAAACTTCTAGTTTAAACCCTGCAAGTTTTGGTGCAATGGTTGGTTTTGGGGTTGGTGCAGAGGTGGTAATTGCTGCAGATGCATGAATATTTGCAGAAGAACTATTTGTATATGTATGAATAAATGTAAATGGATTAATAGTATGTTTATATCCATTTGCTTTTCCAAATCCAGCATTTACAGCTGTGGTAAAATTGTATCCTGCGGCTCTTGCATCTTTTATTGTAAATGGCCAATATGGAAAGAATGGTGCAGATTTTTTATCTATTTGAAAATGAATATGTGCAGTTGTCGAATTTCCGGTTGAACCAACTTTTCCAATTTGTTGGTCTTTTTTTACAACATCTCCAACTTTTACAGCTCTATTTGATAAATGTGAATATGAAGAATACACAGTTCCATATGTTGGAACAGAATCATGTCGAATAACAATATGTTGTCCGTATCCAGTAGATTGTGTTTTAGATTTTACTACAATTCCATTGGCGATAGAGAAAACAGGAGTTCCTGTTGCAAGTTTTATATCTACTGCAGGGTGTGATCCCGTATTTTCAATATGATCAAATTTATATTTTCCCATATATACAATAGGGTAGGTTATTTTTCTGTTTACTGTTTCTTTTTCCCACGCTTCGCTTCGCATTTTACTCACTTCGTATCGTGGAGCATTTATAAGTTCCGATGCTGAATAACTTGAATATAATCGTGTATTTTTTCCTCCTACTACAAACCAATTTGGTGCTTTGTGAAATGGGTACACGGCTCCATCAAAAGGAATTGGCGACGGTGTATCGGTAATAGATGCTTTAAAATTGTCTGCTGTTTGTGAAAAAATAAACATTCCTCCAAGCATTAATGCAAGACTAGCAATTGCGGTTGCAATAGGTCGTTTTCGTGTTACATCTAAATATTTGTTTTTTGCAATTCTTACCACTTTCCACAGTTTTCGTCCTGTATACCCAAAATGTCCCCGTGAATTTACTGGTTTGATATGAAAATATTCTGGTACTTTATTTTGATGATTCAGGGTTTCGTAGTTATTGGAATTTTCTAATATATCTGTGTTTTTTTGATTTTTAAGATTGTTTTTTTTACTGAAAAACATGGGAAATATGTATAAAAATATGTATGTTTGTGTGTATTTCATATCATCATATCATATTAATATGGATATTTCAAATGTAAATATTTTAGTATTTATATTTTGCACTCTTATATTTATTTGGTAATATTCATACGGTTACAATATTTTTTACAAATTTATGAGTAAAATCACGGTTGTTTTGGGTGCGCAATGGGGCGATGAAGGCAAAGGGAAATTGGTAGATATTCTTGGAGAAACACATAGTGTAATCGTTCGTTCAGGTGGAGGCGCAAATGCAGGGCATACAATCGTGAGAGATGGAAAAAAATATATATTTTCACTGCTTCCGTCAGCGATGATAGATGAAAAAAATATTGGAGTTATTGGAAATGGGTGTGTTGTAAATTTACCATCACTCAAAACAGAAATTATAAATTTAGAAAAAACAGGAGTAGATTTAACAGGACGAATTTTAATTTCGTCAGAAGCACATTTATTGTTTGATTTTCATAAAGCTATAGATGAATTTCAAGAAAATGCAAAAGGTTTAGATTTAATTGGAACAACAAAGAGGGGAATTGGTCCGTGTTATTCAGATAAAGTTTCAAGAGTTGGAATAAGAGCGGGAGATTTTAAAGCAGGATTAGATATTTTTAATAAAAAATTTGATGCAGCATGTGATAGAGTTAAAGATTTATATGATATAGATATTGAGAGAGATGCAGAAAAAAAAATATATGCAGATTTATACGCAGAAATTTCTCCGTATATTATTGACGCATCGCTCTATTTAGAAAAAGCCGAAACTGAAGGAAAAAATATTTTATTGGAAGGTGCGCAAGCATTCATGCTTGATATTGACCATGGAACATATCCATTTGTTACATCTTCGAGTATAAATACAGGAGGATTGGGAGCTGGTTGTGGAATATCACCTCGAAAATTTACAGAGGTGATTGCAGTTACAAAAGCGTATTGTACTCGTGTTGGTTCGGGTCCGTTTCCATCTGAATTATTGGGAGAGGACGGTGATTTTTTGCGAAAAGCTGGTGGAGAATTTGGTGCGGTAACGGGTAGACCTCGACGGTGTGGTTGGATTGATACAGTTGCATTGAAAAAATTTGTACGAGTAAATGCTCCAGATAATTGGAATATTACAAAATTAGATGTTTTATCTACTTTTGATAAAATTGGAGTGGTTACTGGCTACACATTACATGGAGAAGTGATTGAATCGTATCCATCACGAGCAGATGATATCGCTGATTTAAAACCAGTTATTGAGTATAAAGATGGGTGGAAATCTGATATTTCAGATATAAGAATATATGAAGATTTACCAGAAAATGCTAAAAAACTTCTTGATTTTATTGAAACGGAAACGAAAGTTCCTGTAAAATATATTGGAGTGGGAGCAGGAAACGATGCATTAATTATTAAATAAATTATTATAAAAATAAAAAATTGGATTTTGCTGGCAGTAGTGGTATTGGGAATAAACATTCAACAAGAAAATGCGTTATATACAACTTCCAGACAATTTTGGAGAAAAGTGTGAGAATAAGATAAAATGTAATGCTGATGGAAATATCATAGTTTTATATGCAAATAGTATGGGATTGGTATCAATTCCTAAAAATATTAACTTATTAGAGAATTTAGAAAATCTTTATTTGATTGGTAATAAAATAGAAAAATTAATTTATGGGGTAAAAGATTTTGTGAAATAATTTTTTAGTGATTCTTATTATTTATAAATACTCATGCAAAAATTATAAATTTTTAGTAATATCAAGTCATACAATAGTGTAGTTTGATATTTTTTTGTTTCGTTATGTCTGATAGTTTTGATCTTTCTACCATTTTAGAACAATTGCCAAAAGAACCCGGTGTGTATGAAATGAGAGATGAAAATAATGAAATTTTATATATAGGAAAAGCAAAAAACTTATCTTCACGTGTGCGAAGTTATTTTAGAGAATCTGCAAATCATTCTCTTCGAATTCAAAAATTAGTAGAAAAAATAAAAAATATAGAATGGACAACCACACGAAACGAAGCGGAAGCGTTAATTTTAGAAGATAACTTAATTAAACAAAAACGACCACGGTTCAATATTTTATTACGAGACGATAAAACATATTCGTATATAAAAATTACAAATGAAGATTTTCCACGAATTATATTAGTACGAAAAGTTGTGAAAGATGGAGCGAAATATTTTGGTCCAAAAACTTCTGGTTCAGCCGTGCGAAAAATTATTGATATGCTCAATGATATTTTTTTATTTAAAACGTCAAGTATTGGAATTACAGAAAATACTGAAACTGGAGAAGTTCTATTAGACAGTGGGAATCAAAAAATTCCATGTTTAAATTATCATTTAAAAAAATGTCATGCACCATGTTTAGGAAAAATTTCAAAATATGAATATACAAAAATAGTACAAAAAGCACTAAGTTTTTTACGTGGAGAAACGAAAGAAATTACAGAATTTCTTACAGAAAAAATGATGAATTATGCCCAAAATTCAAAATTTACACTGGCAGCAAAAACTAGAGATATTATTAAATCTATAGAAAATATTTCTGAAAAACAAATAATATCTGCACCAAACGAGTTATCTGCAGATATTATTGGATTATTTACAAACTATGGACATGTATTTTTTCATGTTTTTTCGGCACGAAATGGAAAAATTATTAATTCTCAAACTTTTCCTGTCATGATTAAAAATGAAAGTTCTCTTTCTCCTGTTTCATTTTTGGTTCAGCAAGAAGCATTAAATGCATTTTTAGCATCGCACGCACATAGAGTTTCCGATTTTCCAAAAACAATTATTCTTGATAAAATTTTTATAGACGAAGATGAAAAACAAGTGTGGGAACAATATTTTACAACAGAATTAAATATTTTAAATGGTGTAAAAGTTGAAATTTCTTTACCAGAAAAAGCGAGAAGAAAAGAATTATTGGATTTAGCGCATCAAAATGCAGAAGATTATGCGAGACGCCATGCTATGAGTTTTATTAAAAAAGATGAAAACTATGAAGAAACACTTGAAACATTGCAAAAACAGTTAGGAATGAAAAGTGTTCCAAAACGGATGGAGTGTTATGATATTTCGCATTATTCAGGAGAAAAAACAGTGGCATCAATGGTAGTATTTGAAAATGGAAAAGAAAAAAAATCGGATTACAGGTCGTTTAATATTACATCTATAAACACAGAAACAGGAATAGATGATTTTAAATCTTTGGCAGAAGCACTTACTCGGCGACTTTCTCGGTTGCCAGAAAAATTTTCTGAAAATTGGTTGACTGAAAAAATAAAACGAAAACAAGATATTCAAGCTATGCAAAATTTTCCATGTCTAGGAGGAGTTGCAAAAATTTATATTACAAAAAATACAATAAAAAAATTGAGTACAGCAGATATTTATGGATTGTTTAATAGTGAAAAACCAAAAAAAATATATACTGATATTTTAGGGTTGGTTGAAATAAATAGTATGAAGCATGCAAAAATAAGTCTTTCAGAAATGTATATTGCAAAAAACATGAGTGAGGCAACTATTGGAGAGATTCAAATGTATCAAAAAAAAATGCGAAAATTTTTGTTGGATATATTTATAAAAACAAAATGTGATGTCTATAAAATTTTTCATTATGCAAAAAAAACTCAAGAATATTTAGAACATCTTGGTTTTGAAGAAAAAATAACAGAAGACGGAGAGTTATATATGGTCAAAATAGGAAAATTATCTCTGAGTTTGTCAGACTCATTTGTAAAAGTTCCAGAACTTATTATAATAGATGGTGGCAAAGGGCAACTTTCTTCTACGTGGAATATTTTGAAAAATACAGACTATGCAGATAAAATTCAAATTTGTTCTTTAGCAAAACGAGAAGAGGAAGTTTTTGCAATACGTTATAATCCTGAAATTAAAATGGGTGAAATGTATAAAACTGAAATTCAAAAAAATTCGAATGAAGGGCATATGTTGCAACGAATTCGAAACGAAGCACACCGGTTCGCTATTACAAAAAATAGGGCAGGGCGAGAAAAAGTATTGCAAAAATCTGTGTTAGATGAAATTCAAGGAATTGGAGGAAAAACAAAGAAAGTACTAAAACAAAAATTTGGAGGAATTGTTGGAATTAGAGATGCAACCGATCAAGAGTTACTTGAATTTGTAAGTGAAAAAGTATTAAAAAGAATAAGAGAAAATATTTAAAACTATCTATAAAATAAAATGAAGAATTTACCAGAATTATACGATTTTAAATCTGATATAAAGAAATTATCGGAAAAAATAAATATAGGGATTACATGTGTAAATATAGATGATATTATAAAAAATATTGAAACTTTAAAGGTGGAAACACATGCTTCAAATTTTTGGGACGATGCAAAAAAAGCTGGAATTATATCGCAAAAATTAGCAGAATTTGAACGTTCACGAAATTTATGGCTGGGTTTACAATCTGGAATAGAAAATATTTCTGAAATGCTGGAATTATTAGAACAAGAAAATTTAGAAGAAAATATAAATACAGATGATTTCGCAGAAGTGGTAGAAGAGTTTATAAAAATACAAAAAAAATTACAAAGTGCAGAACAAGAGTTATTACTTTCTGGTGAATTTGATTCGAGAAACGCATTGTTAGAAATTACAGCAGGTGCAGGAGGAACCGAAGCACAAGATTATGCAGAAATGCTGTTGAGAATGTATTTACGATTTTGTGAACGAAAAAATTGGAGTGTTGAAATAATTGAAAAATCAAATGGGACGGAAGCAGGAATAAAATCATGCGTACTTGAAATAAAAGGACACAATGCTTTTGGATTATTGATGGCAGAAAAAGGAACGCATCGCTTGGTTCGCCAATCGCCATTTAATGCAAAAAATTTACGGCAAACTTCTTTTGCTGGAGTCATGGTAACACCAGAATTGGAAGACGCAGATGTGTCGAATATTTCTATTCCTGATTCTGAAATACGAATTGATACCTTTCGGTCGTCTGGATCTGGAGGGCAACATGCGAATAAAACTGATTCGGCGGTTCGAATGTTTCATATTCCAACAAAAATAACAGTGGTGTGTGAAAGTCAAAGATCTCAGCATCAAAATAAAGAAAAGGCTATGCAAATTTTAAAATCAAGAATTGTGCAACGCATGCGTGAAGATGAAGAAAAAAAAGCTGTCGCTGTGAGAGGTGAACACACCGAAGCTGCATGGGGAACACAAATTCGAAATTATGTATTACATCCGTATAAACTGGTAAAAGATTTAAGAACAACATATGAGGTAACAAATCCAGATTTAGTTTTTGATGGAGATTTAGATGTTTTTCATCAAAAGTTTTTAGAATGGAAGGCAGGTAATATTAAATAGGCTTGATTTTAGTGCAAATAAGTTGTAAAATAAGTAGAAGTTGTTATTTAAACACAAATATAAATATTTTACACACACAATGATCGATATATTTTTACAAGCATCAAACTATCCAACTCAATTCTTTCTTTGTATTGCTATAGCTCTTTTTCCTATTGGAATTTGGATGGCTATATTTCTGAATAAGTCAGAAAAAAATCCATGGTATATAGTGCTAACATTTATTTTTGGAATGATGTCCGCAGGAGCTATTTTGTTGTATCAATCATTTTGGGGAGATCAGCCATTAAATTTTATATTTTTTGGAGTAGAAGCATATAATTTTAAAGCGAATATTGCGGAACTGGTGACAGGAGTCATTTTAATTCCATTTTTAACATATATGGGGGTAGGATTTTTAGAAGAAATTTTAAAGCATTATGCAGTTGTGAAAGCAGATAAAAATATTATTTCAAGCGTTGGAGAAGCCATTGAGCTTTCGATTATAGCAGCACTTGGTTTTGCATTTCTTGAAAATATTGCATATTTTTATCGTGAATTTTTAACTGGAGGAATGAGTCCAAATTTTTGGACATTGGCAATTCAACGTTCTATATTTGTTGTTTTTGTTCATATTATTTGTTCTGCAATTTATGGGTATTATTATGGCTTAGGAATTTTTGCAAAACCCTATATGCAATATGAATATTCTCAGTATCAGAAACGATTTTGGTTTGCTGAATTATTACATAAAATTTTTAATGTAAAGCGAGCGTATGTTTTTCGAGAACGAATGATGTTAACTGGAATTATAGTTGCAACGGTGCTACACGGTTTATATGACTTTGCAATGCATATGAATCCAACTTTTATGATAGGAAATTCTGCAGTACAATTACATGTTATGTTATTACCTGTAATGCTGGTTGGAGGAATTTTATTTTTAACATATTTATTACGACAAAAAGAAAATTTAGAAGAATTTGGAACGCTTGAAGTTGAATATGTGTACAAAAAAATTGATGCACAAGAAATTCGAGATATGTATAATGTACAACCTCGATTATCTCGCTTTCACAGAGTGGAGGCGGTGTAAAAAATTATTTGCTTTTATTTTTTGCAAGTAATACTCCTGTTACACTAAATATAAAAATAATAAAAAGAGAGTAATATAAAGAGTTTATAAAAAAACTTTGAGCAAAGAATCCAATAAAGCTGGTAAGAAACCCAACAGTGGCTCCATATAAAATAGTATTTGATTCGGTTGAATCAGTACTATTTTTGTATTCTCGAGACTTCCATAAAAGTTTGAGAGCTAAACGAAAATAAAAAAATAAAAAAGCAATAAGTCCAAAAATTCCAGAAGTAACAAGCGTCGTAAGTAAAGAACTGTCAAAACCACCAGAAGAATGAATGTTTTTTGTTTTATGTAATCGAATAGTATTGAACCCAATTCCTGTCCAAAAATTTTGATGTGCAAGCTGTAAGCCTTGTTGCATATTTTCTACTCGAAGTCGTGCAGTTGGATCTGGTACAAACATTGAATTTGTTTCGGTAATAGAAACTGCGGAGTGTATTCCATCTGTAATACGTTCTGTTGCACGAGGCGAAAATGGAAGGAGTAAAATTATTGCAAATGAAAGAGAGAGCAATAATCCTCTAAAATAAATAATCCCTAAAATAAAAGTTGGTAATATAAATGCAAGCAATGCAGAACGTGAATATGTAAGGAGTAATGCTATGAGTAATAACAGAGTTATAAATATAAAAATTCCTGTTATTTTTTTATTATAAAATTGTGTAAAGTTTTTTTTATTTTGTGAAAAATTGAACGATAAAATTGGATATTTTTTTGTATAAACTCCAAAAATTCCAGCAAGAAGAGTGAGAATAAAAGAGAAAAAACTTCCTAAAAAATTTGGATCAAACCATGTTGAAAGCAGTCGTCCAATATGTGGGTCCCACCCTTTTTCTGCCATAGCTCGAAAATCTGGGTATAAGTACAGTTGTAGAAATCCAAGAATTGCGAGTCCAACAGCAATAAAAGTTATGTATTGTAGAAAAAATATTTTTATTTTATTTATGTGTTCTTTTGTTTCCAAAAATTCTGAATACTCATTATATACAACTACAGAAAATAAAAATAAAAATGTGTATCGAAATAAATAAAATCCACTGGTTGCAAATTCTATAGTTGTCATGTTTATTCCTGCTATAAAAAGTGAAACTAAAAATATAGCTACAACTAATAATCCTTCAAAAAAGACTGGAAACTTTTTAAGTTCTGTCCAGATATTTCTTTTTTGAAATATGAGCTTTGCACACCATGAAAAAAATAATGCAGGAAGAAAAAGATCTAAAAATAAAATTGCTCCACCTGCGAGTTCTAGTCGAAAAAATTGTCCAAAAAGAGTTGAAAGCAAAGCTATTAAAATTCCGTAATAAATCATGATGAAAAGAAAAAACAGTATTATTTAATTCGAGATTTAAATTTTGCAACAATTTCAGATAGCGTAATTTCTTTTTCTGAAAGGAGTACCATCATGTGAAAAAGTAGATCTGCAAATTCTCCAATAAATTCTTCTTTATCGTCATTTTTTGCAGCAATTACTGTTTCTATTGCTTCTTCTCCTACTTTTTGAATAATTCGGTCTAAGCCCTCTTTATATAAAGATGTAACATATGAATTTTCAGGTAACTCTTTTTTTCGAGAAAGAACAGTTTCATACACTCCCCATAAAAGTTCAGCATCTGTTTTATCTTCGTTATTAAAAAAACAAGAAGTACTTCCTGTATGGCATGTTGCTCCTTTTGGAGTGCAAATATAGAGAAGCGTATCTTCATCACAATCATATTTTATCGATTCAATGTGTAGTGTATTTCCCGATTCTTCACCTTTTATCCATAGTCGATTTTTAGATCGTGAAAAAAATGTAGCATTTCGTGTTTCTTTCGATTTTTCATATGATTGAGCAGAAGAAAATCCAAGCATTAAAACTTTTCCGCTTGTTTTACTTTGAATAATGGTTGGAATAAGGTTATCCGAATATTTAGAGAAATTAAGTGACATGAGAGTTATATAAAGATTTGTAGAAGTATTATTATTTTTACGATTTAAGTGTATAAATTATTAATTTATATATAAAATTAAATCTATAATTCCAAGAAGAATACCAAATTGTGCCGCTGTTTTTGTAAGTTTTGAGCCAAGGTAAATATCAGCCATTCCAAAAAGAATAGCAGCTGTTCCAAAAAATTCTCGTAATGTAAAAAGCCCAATTATTCCAGCTACAATAGAAATGAAAAAATACGCTTTTATTTTTTTAATTTCTTCTATATTTCCCATTATGCCAGCGAGTGGATTATTTGGATTTGTACCTGCTTGCTCTTGAGCTTTTTTAAACATTTCTTCAAATGGATTACTAGAATTTGAAGAACTATCATTAGCATTTATTTTCGTAATTTTTGGTTTTGATGTATCGTTTGATGAATTTACGATTTCTACATCATCAACTGTAATTTTCTCAATTTTTTCACTCATATATAATTGTTAATAATTTTTTATAATATTTATGTATAAATATTATCATATTTATCCTTCACACTTCACACCTTTCTTAAAAATAGAAACATTTATAAATCCTGCCTGTCGTAAGTCTTGTGCATGAGATTTACTCATAACACCTTTTGAGCAAAATAAAACATAATGTTTGGATTGGTCTAATTCTTTAAATTTTTCATTTATATCATAAAATGGAATTTCTAAAACTTGAATTTCTGTTTCAGAAAACGGCGAAGAATTTTTTTTGATTTCATCGGCTTGTCGTAAATCTATAACTATTTCATTTGGCTCAATAACAGATTTAACCGTGATATTTTCTTCTGTTGCCAGAATTAAATTATCCATTTTTTCTACTGTTTTGTTTTCAACCGCATCTATAATTAAATTTTCAGAAAGATTTTCTTCTGTAAATAATACTGCATCAAGTTTTGCATGAGTCGCTGGCTTATTTGAAAGTACTCCACAAAATTCTGGCATTTGTGCTGCAAAGGTATCCGTTCCCATTTCTCGACTAATATCAATAATTTCATTTTTATTAAAAGTGAGTAATGGTCGAAATAGGGGAGTTTCATCGAGTGATTTTTCTATAATTGATAAGTTTACAATTGTTTGACTACTGACTTGAGCAATACTTTCTCCTGTTACAATCGCTGCATATCGAAAATCGTGTGCGAGTAATTCTGCTGCACGCATCATGCATCTTTTTAAAACAATAGTTCTGTATCGTTCTTCTGTTTTTTCAATTAATTCTTGCATCACTTTTTCAAATGGTATAATAATCATATTTGGAACGTATCCATTCGAATATTTGTCAGCGATATATTTTGAAACTTGCTTCACTCCTTCTTTATGGTCGTATCCTCCAAGATTAAAAAATAAAAAATCGGTTGGACATCCTTTTCTCATCATCATAAAAGTCGAAACTCCTGAATCATATCCTCCTGAAATTAAAGACACCACTCGTTCTTCAGATCCCATTGGCATTCCTGCAATAGATTCATATCGAGTTGTTAAAAGTGAAAGTGTTTTATCTTTTACTTCAATTTGTACATTATAATCAAAATTTTTCATTTTTACAGAACTTCCTTCTATTCTACGTAATAATCCGCCACCAATATATCGTGCTAAGTCACTTGATGTAAAGCTATGCGTTCCGTTTCGTTTTACTGTAACTCTAAAAGTTTTGTTTTGTAAATGTTGTAATTTGGGAGTGATATCAGCTAAAATATCATCGAATTCTTGTAATTCAAATTGTTCTCGTTCCCAAAAAAATGCGAGTCCAGAAATACATTGTAATGCATTAATAACGTCTCTTTTTTTTTCAATATTTTCAGATACAGATAATTCGAGTTCTAATCTGTCATATTTTCGTATGAGTTTAAATTCTGATTTTTCACAAATAGTGTTTAATGCTTTGTGAATATTTTGGTCTAACCTTCGAATAAGTGATTTTCTAACATAGTCACTTTTTAATGTTATATCTGGTGAAAGTTTGAGAAGAAAGCTGATGTTTTGATTTGTCATAAATAAATTAAATAATGTATGAGTATAGTACTAAAAAGGAGTGAAAGTTCTAAGATTAATTTGACCACTTTGATAAAATAAATTTGAAAGAATTTAACAATCAAAGTGGTATGCGAAGAATAACATATAAGGAAAGAAAAGTTTTGGCAAAATTAATACTGGGCGTCTAAAAGTAGAACGGAGAACAAGACAAGTTCGCATAAGTAAGTGTCTTAATAAAACAGCATTAGAAACACGCAATGCGATTATAGAT
>DQTD01000036.1 GCA_016839105.1 Candidatus Altimarinota bacterium | reverse complement strand
TGCAGTAAAACCCATTATTGCATTGTTATATTGATCTGAAAAATCTAATTCAGTAAATGAAAATTCTCCATTTTGACCAGATAAAATCGTGTATGTTTTATTTCTCGTTGTTTCATTATCTGCAGAAAATGTAAAATTTCCTGTGTTTAAATCTGCCGATAAACCTATAGAAAAATCAGCATTATTTCCAGATTTCCATGTATCACTTGGGTTTATCTTTAAAGTAATAGTAATATCATCTCCCTCTTTTGCATATATATTTCCTGAATTTACAGTTCCTCCTGTTAAAAGAAAAGACTGAAAAATTGGAGATATAGAGTCCTGTATAACTGCAGTACTATTGGTAACATCTGCAGGATTTATAAAATTTGTATTATCTTCATTTGATGTACATATAATTTTTATATCATCTTCTGTACATGTTATATCTGTATTTGCATCCAATTTTACTTGTAAATCTTCTACTATAGTTTGTACCGAATCTGCACCAAGACTTATGTAACTATAATCAATACTATTAATTGTAATTTTATATTCTGTATTTGCAGCGGTTGCTGGTTCTGGAGAAAATTCAACAACTTGAGGATTTGTATCATCTGCAATTTGTGTTTCATTGGCAGTCAATACATCATTTGCAAATGCAAATTGTACTAAAAAAAATGAGCTAAAAAATATACTGACATATTTAAACTTCATATATAAATAAGAAAAAAAAACTATATAGAAAGAGTATCATAATAATTTTAAATATTAAAAAAATTTATAAGCTCAAAAATAAATTTTCTAAAACCAATCTTTTATTTGCATTTTGTTGTAACAATATAATTGCTTCGTCTGTTTTTTCTAAAATTTCTAATGTTTTACTGTTCTCTCTATTTTTTACATTTTGTAAGTTTTCTCTTTTTACTAAAAGTAATAATTCTAAAAAATCTAAAATTTCAGTAATATTAATTTTTGCAAAAGTTTCTGCTTTTTGCATTTTTTCTAAATTTGTCATTTTTTCCAATTCTAACACCTCTTTATATTTTTCTTTTTTTTCTGTAAAAAATTCTTCATTATTTTGCATTTTTTCAAATAATTCACTTTTTCCTGCAGAAAGAAGCATTAACATTTTTTTTTCATTTTCAGAATAAAATTCTGTATTTTTTTCTGAATCATTCAATGTTTCTTCCATTTCTTTTTGTGAGAGAAGCGAGAAATTTTCTGTTCGACATCGTGAAATTATTGTTGCCAAAATTTTAAGCGGAGTAGATGTTGTTAAAAAGAAAAAGGTTTTTTGTGGCGGTTCTTCTAATAATTTTAAAAATTTATTACTTGCAGGAATCGTCATTCGCTCTATATCTCTAATAATTACAATTTTTGCATCGCCATCAATAGTTTCATATAAATATTTTGTTGCTGCTTCAATATCCTCAACTCCTATTTTATCACTTTTTTTCTTTTGTTTTTTTCTTTCAAATTGATTAAAAGACGAATTATTTTGAGCAGAAATTTCTTCCAAACTATTTACACCCTCTTTATATAATTCATCGACTGTAACCAAATATGGAGAAATTGGATTTTTATTATTTAAAATTTTTGTTGCAAGAGTATGTAAAAAATTATATTTTCCGGTATTTTTTGGACCTGAAATAAGCAAAGCATGTGGCATGTTTTTTTGAATAATACTGTTTATAATTCGTTGTTTTGTAGTAAAATTTCCTAAATGTTCATCTGTGTAATTTTCCATAATTATTTTTAAAATCGTTAATTATTTATTATTTATTATTTATTATTTCAAGTATAACATCATTCTCTATAAAAGTAAGTCGTGCTGTTCCTCCAATAGGAAAAGTAATTGCAGGACTCGTATGCCCAAAATCTACACCTGAAATAACAGGAATATTTTTAAGTTCTAATTTTGTTTTTACAATAAATTCTAATCTATTTTATTCAATTTTTTATGCCACAATAATTTTTTTAATAATTCTATACATCGAACAATTATAGCTCTTTGTCCTTCTTTAAAGCTGAGTTGATATTTTTCAAAAAATCGAAGAGTTTTTATAGTAAGAACTTTTTTTGCACTATAACATTTTTTCATTCTTTCAAAGTTTTTTCCTAACTTTTTCCATTTTTTTTTCTCTTCAGCGTCTTCTGTTTTTTCCAACAAAAATTCATATTGAGAAAAAAATCTTTCCCTTTCGCTTTCAAACCGTTGCTGTGAAATAATTACAGGCATTTAATAATTAGATTTAAAATATTTTTTTTACTCTTCCGATTACTCTTCCGATTTTTTAGATCTATATTGCAACGCTTCTGCAACATGATGTGTTTCAATTTTCTCAGATAATTCTAAATCTGCAATAGACCGAGCCACTTTCAAAATTCGATGATAACTTCGTGCAGATAATCCAAACTGGGTAAGAGCATGAGTTAATAACTGCGAAGAATCTTCCGATAACACACAAAATATATTTATTTCGTCTGGACCCATTTCAGAATTTGAAGTTATATTTTCTATTTTTTTAAATCTTTTCGTTTGAATATCTCTGGCTTGTTGCACACGCACTAAAATATCTTTTGAGGCTTCTGATTTTTGCGTATTTTGTAATGTATCAATTTTTACAGGGGAAATATCAATATGCAAATCTATTCTATCCAAAAGAGGACCTGAGAGTTTCTTTTGATATTTTTGAATTTGAAAAGGCAAGCAAGAACATTCTCTCACAGAATCTTGAACATTGTAATACCCACAAGGACAAGGATTCATTGCCGCTATAAGTGAAAAATGTGCAGGAAATTCAGTTGTTCCACTGGCTCGAGAAACTGTTATTTTTCTGTCCTCTAAAGGCTGACGTAAAACTTCTAAAACAGCTCCTGGAAATTCAGCAATTTCGTCCATAAATAAAACACCTCGATGTGCCAAAGAAATTTCTCCAGGTTTTGGGTTTCTTCCTCCTCCAACAATAGAAACACTCGACGCTGTATGATGCACAGATCTATACGGTCTTTGAGTTAAAAGTGGAGTATCAGATGGAAGAAGTCCGGCAATTGAGTAAATTTTAGAAACTTCAAATGCTTCTTTTCGCACCATTCGTGGCAGAATACTTGGAAATGCTTTTGCCATAAATGTTTTTCCACTTCCTGGAGAACCGTTCATTAAAACATTGTGTGAACCCGCTGCTGCAATTTCCAATGCTCGTTTTGCTTGTTCTTGTCCAACAATCGAAGAAAAATCTACTGGAAACGAATTATTATCAGTAGAAAATAATTCTTCTTCCGATACAAAAGGTTCTTTTTCTATTAATTTATCTCCATTTAAATGTTCTATAATTTCTTGTAATGTTTCTGCACCATACACATTTACCCCTTCAACAAGACCTGCTTCTTTTGCATTTTTTTTGGGAAGAAATATCTCTATAAAGCCCTTTTCTTTGGCATGTGAAACAATTGGTAAAACACCTGAAATAGTTCTTAATCGTCCATCTAAAGCTAATTCTCCAAGTAAAATAGTTTTTTCAAAATTTTTTAATACGTTAATTTGCTCACTTGCAATTAAAACCCCAATGGCTATTGGTAAATCAAAAGATGGACCAGATTTTTTTGTATCAGCAGGAGCCAAATTTACAGTAATTCTGTTTGGCGGAAATGAATAATTAGAATTTCGAATAGCACTAAAAACTCGTTGTTTAGATTCTTGAACCGCTGCATCTCCAAGTCCGACTATATTAAATTTTGGCATTCCACGTGAAACATCTGTTTCAACTTCAACGGATAAGCAGTCCATTCCTAACACCGTCATTGAATTTAATTTTGAAAGCATAGAAATTATTTAAAATATAAATTGTATAGTTTTTATATTTCAAGTGTATCTGTTTTTAGAAATTATTAAAATATCTAGAGCTAAGTTTTTTATACTGATAATTTTTGTTTTATTTAGAATTATAAATTTGTATAACTTCTATTAATTTCTGTGTGTATTTATTCTTACTTATTAAAAATATATATATAAAACTAATAATAATAATAAAGGGTACTAGATATTTAAATTAAATAATTTAAAATAAGTAATTAAATAAAAAATTTAAAATTCTTATATATAACTTATTTTTAGGTATTTTTAGCATGTATTTTTATTAAAAATAGTAATAATTAGTTTTTAATAAAGAAGGTTTAATAAATAAAAAAAATAAAAAAAGATGAGAATAGAGGTATTTATATTACTATCTTAATAACATGTGGAAAACTTGTGTATTACTTATTTTTATTTTCTCTAATATCTAGCTCTAAACTTGCTTTAATCTGCTTAACAAAGCTATTTTCTTTAATGTTTTTATTTATGAATAAATGTGGATAAGCCCAGCAATTTTTTCCAACAATGATTCCAGGAGCAAATGAAGTATTTATTCCGAATTTAGAGTCGGAACCACAAAATAT
>DQTD01000047.1 GCA_016839105.1 Candidatus Altimarinota bacterium | reverse complement strand
ATTTCCATATTCGCTTGAAAACTCTTTTCGATTTTTTCCTACAAATTTTACTACAGATTTTAAGTCTTTTAAATCTATCAATAACAATCCTTCATCGTCTGCTATTTTAAAAATCATATATAAAATAGCATCTTGTGTATTACTTAAATCAAGCAATCGACTTAATAAAAGTGGACCCATTTCTGAAACGGTTGTTCGAATTGGATGCCCTTTTTGTCCATAAATATCCCAAAACACAGAAGGAACCCCTTTGTGTACAAAATCTTTTTCTTTTTCTAATCCTATAAAATTCAGCCGTTCATCTATTTTTGCATGCGGAGTTCCCGCCACTGCCAAGCCAGCTAAATCTCCTTTTGCATCCGCTGTAAAAACAGGAATTCCTTGTTGAGATAATTGCTCTACCAATATTTGCAAAGAAACCGTTTTTCCTGTTCCTGTTGCCCCTGAAATTATCCCATGACGTGTAAGCATCGATAAATCAATTTCTACTTTTTTATCTGTTGTTGTTGAGAGATTTTCTGAAACCGCTCCTCCCAGAATAATAGATGTCATAAATAAATTATCTTAAAAATTTTATATATATGATAGCATAAAATTAGAATCATAATAAAAAAATATTTAGATTAAAAAATCATATATGAAAAAATTTGCAATTTTAGCCTATCCAGCACACCACTCTCTTTCACCCACAATGCATAATGCGGTATTTTCACATGTTGCCAGTACAAATGAAAAAGAATATGTATATGGACGAGAAGAAATTTCGCCAGAAAATCTTGAAGTTTTTATGCAAAAATTTAAAAATGACAAAAATTATTTAGGATTATCCGTTTCAATTCCACACAAAGAAACTATTGTACAACTGTGCGATGAAACAGATGAAGCCGTTAAATATATAGGTGCTGTAAACACTGTATATAAAAAAAATGATAAAATTTGTGGAACAAATACAGATTGGATTGGGTTTAAAAAATCGTTAGAAAAACAATATAATCCAGAAAAAAAACGATATATTATTCTTGGTGCAGGAGGTGCAAGTCGAGCAATTATTTACGCATTGTTACAAAGTAATGCACAAAAAATTTATATTTGGAATAGAACAGAAAAATCTGCACAAAATCTTGTAGAACATTTTTCAAAAATATCAGATAAAATATTTTTAGCACAAACAGAAAAATTATCAGAAATAAGCCTAAAAACTGATTGTATAATAAATACAACAAGCGTTGGCATGACAGGAAAACTAGAAAACCTTTCACCGTTTCCAAAAGAATTATTTCAACCGTTTCATTCTGCTTTTGATATTGTGTATACACCAAAAGAAACCGTTTTCTTAAAAGATTGCAAAAATGCTGGAGGAAATAGCATGAGTGGAGAAGAAATGCTTTTGTTTCAAGGAGCAGAACAAAGTAAATTATTTTTAGGAAATAAAGTTTCTGCAGAAAAAACAGAAGAAACAATGCGAAAAGCATTACAACTTGCCACCAGAAAATATACAAACTGGATAACTCCACATATTACATCAGAGCAAAAACAAAATATATTAGGAACTATTATAGAAAATAAAAAACAAGAATTATTTTTATCTCGAGAATTTTTACACACAGAAGCACAAACGAATAATCTAAAAATTCCAGAAAATAAAAAGTTTAGATTCTATAAAAAACTTCTATCAGAAAAAAAGACCCCACATGTAATTGCAGAAATTAAGCCAGCATCTCCATCAAAAGGGTCTATTTTTCGTGAAAATGACACAGTTGAAAATATTGCAAAAATGTATGAAGAAAATAATATTTCCTGTATTTCAGTCTTAACCGATTTTACTTTTTTTGGAGCAACTTCAGAAAATTTAATAAAAGCAAGCACCACTACAAATATTCCTCTTTTACGAAAAGATTTTATTATTGATGCATCGCAAATAATAGAAGCGTATTATTTAGGAGCAAGCGCTGTTCTACTCATGAGAAGTGTTTTATCGAGCCAAGAAATAGAAAAATTTATCTCTCTCTCAAAAAAATATGGCTTAGATTGTTTAGTAGAAGTGCATGATGAAAATGAATTACGAGATGTTTTAGAAAACACTTCGGCAAATATTATTGGTATAAACACACGAGATTTAAAAACATTAAAAATTAATCCAGAAAATTTTCAAGCATTACTGAAAATTGCAAAAACATATCCAAAGTTTTCAGAAAAAATCTGGATTGCTGAATCAGGGATTTCATCAAAAGCGGATATTCTACAATATGCACTTGAAGCTGATGCTGTGTTGGTTGGTACAGGAATTTTATTACAAGAAAGTAATGAATTGCGAGAAAAAGTTTTAAAAGATTTAGTATAGAAAAAAATTATGCGTCGTTATGATTCTTTAAATAAAAATGTTTTTTCAGAAAATTGTATCACACTTTTTCGTATAAGAAAATAGCTTTTTTCGCAGCAAACATGCTACTCTTTTTTTACAAAATTTAGATATTTAAAAAATTATAAAAAATGGCTCATATTTTCTTTCAACTTGGTTCTCAGGCAGATATTTCAGAAGAAGAACTGTATTCAACGTTTAATGTTGAAACAGAAATTCTTTCAGGGTTTGCATTTGGAGAATTACCAAAACAAAAAGTAAAGAAAAAATTTGATGAACTTGGAGGAATAATGCGAGCAGGAGTTGTTTTAGGTGAGGAAAAAAACTTTGAAGGAGTCCAACAAGGAATTATTGAACATGCGACTCGAAATGCAACAGAAGGAAAAAAAATGAAAATTGGAATTTTTATTGGAAGCAACCAAGGATGGAAAAAATTTGGTATTGGTTTACAAAAAGCGATTAAACTTGCGAGCAAAGGCGATGAATATTCTGATGAAAGCAAATTCTCTGTACGAATTGTAAACCGAGATGCAAAAAACTTGGACAGCTATGCCGTTCATAAAGAAAAATTACTTGAAAAAGGAAACGCAGAATATGTATGTATTCCATTACCTACAGGTTGGGCGTGGGGAATTTCTATTGGTGTGCAAAAAGCTTTTGATTTTGCTGCACGAGATATGAAAAAACCAATACGAGATATGAAAGTAGGAATGATACCACCAAAACTTGCAAGAATTATGATAAACATGACTCGAGACGAAAGTGGAAACTTACCTGCAAAAATTTATGACCCATTTTGTGGAATGGGAACAGTTTTACTTGAAGGAATGTCACTAGGCTTAAAAGTTGCAGGAAGTGATATTGCTAAAAGAATGGTAGAAGCAACAAAGAAAAATACAAAATGGTATTTTGATTATGAAGAGCGAACATCTCGACTTGCAATGAGCTCAGAAGAAAAAGCAGAGCGAGATACCAGATTTAAACAATTAGGAAAAGAACAAAGAGATGATAAATTTAATGAGTTTAGTGTTGATGAAGATTAT
>DQTD01000052.1 GCA_016839105.1 Candidatus Altimarinota bacterium | reverse complement strand
GGAAATTCACGCTTTTTTTACTATCTTTGGTCTCAATCGGAAATACGCTACGTGTCTTTCCGTTACGAAACGTTATACAAGACCGTTGTGGGTAATTTTAGAAAACCGAAATGAACGAATCAAAAAGACTGAATTTTTTAAAATCATATCTCAAATTATATGGAGTTGAGAAAATTGAATTGACTAACGAAAAGATTGATTCAATAAGCGGAATTGCAATCTATGATGAAAATGACCCAGAAGAAAGGCAGGAATTTATTTGGCATAAATCTGAAATGGAAGTTCCTTCACCTGAATTGAATATTCTGATTGAAAAAATTGTAACGGAAAAATGGCACAATGGAGATAAGATTTCGGAGCATATTGAGGAACTGGAATTTGCGGAATTTGATAACAAGACAAAAGAAAAAATACTGAATGAGTTATTTGACGTTGAAATAAGAATGGTGGATGACGGAGAAGAAACGGACACTTATTTGGTACATTATTAAATAAAAAACTACCCACAACACCGTATATAAAAAATTGCTGGTGTTTGGCTTAAACAAAGGTCGTTGCTTGTTTTGTTACGTCTGATTTTCCTTCGGAAAATCCTCGCACACAAAACCGCAACTTTCCATATACATAAACGTTGCCCACAATATGAAAAAACTGCTTGCGATAACATTTTTACTAATTTCAAACCTTTGTTTTAGTCAATTAAAATCAGTAATAATTGACAGCGAAACAAAAGAAAAAATACCTTATGTAAATATTTGGGTTGAAAATGAAAGTATTGGAACAACTTCAAATGAAAAAGGAGAATTTGAGTTAGAAATTGAAAGCACGAAAGTTATTCTTTTTTCTGCAATCGGATTTGAAACAAAAAAAATATCATCGGATTTAATAAAAAGTATTCTTGAATTAAAACCACTTGTAACTGAATTAGATGAAATAATTATTAAATCTAAAAAGTTAACTAAAGAAGTTACAATTGGAGAATTTAAAAAATCTAAAATAAATTTCTATTTTGCTTGCGGAATAACCCCTTGGATTACAGCAAGGTATTTTCGATATGAGAAAAAATATAATGAAACACCTTTTTTAAATAAGATTAGCGTATTAACGAAAAGTAAAGTTAAAGATTCTAAATTCAATATTAGACTTTACACAATAAATTCAAAAGGAGAACCTGATAATTATATTTATGATGAAAATATAATCGGAATTGCGGAAAAAGGAAAAAAAATTACAGAGATTGATATTTCAAAGTTAAACATAGAATTCCCTGAAAACGGATTTTTTATTGCAATTGAATGGTTAATAATCGAAAGCAATAAATTTGAATACAATTATACAATGCAAGGTTCAAAGAAAAAATTAAAAGGAATTTCATACGAACCGAAAATTGGAACTGTTCCTGCCGAAACTGACGAAAATAGTTGGATTTTTAATCAAGGAAAATGGAGGAAAGTTTGGAAAAACGTTGGAACAAGCAAAAAATATGAAGAAAAGTATAGTCTAATAGCAATTGAATTAACACTTACAAATTAAAAATACTGTGGGCAACACCGTATAAAATTAATTGCTGGTACGAGCCTACTTACGAAAATCTTCACGGATTTTCTATTCGGTTTGTATTTACTAAATTTGTTGCTTAATCAACGCAACTAATCTTATACAAGACCGTTACCTGCAAGCAGAACAAAAAATGAAACAAGTCATATTTTCAATATTAATAATATCCTTTTTAAATAGTTGTATGTCAGACTCAGAATTTTTAGAAAATATTGATTTTTCAGATGGTGATTATTCACTATACATAAGGCATAAGAAGTTTGAAAAATTTATGATTTTAGATGAAAAAGCCATAAAAGAAAACATAAATAATTTAAAAATAAAATTTAGTTTTATAAATTATCTACCTGGAGAGGGTGATAGAAGTTATGGGGTTATACTTTTTAAAAACAACAAACTAGTTAAAAGTAAAATCGGCGGAGCATTTAAATATTTTGAAATAGGAACCCTGGCAGATTATGCCGTACCTGTAAAACGACAGAGGCTCTCTGGAACAAAAAAACAATTACAACAAAAATTAGATTCTATAAAAGATAAAGGGAATATATTTATAACCCATCAATCAGAATTTGTTGCAGATAATAGAGCATTTCGTTTTAGAGTTTATTTTCCGAGTATCGCAGTTCCAGTTACTAGAGAAATAGATAGTGCAGGCTACCGAAGAACACTAACTGTAAATGGAATAGAAAATAAGATATGGCAAATGGAAGAAGAAACAGTTTTTGAAAAAAAATGGATTACTCAATTAGAAAACTGTATTCGTAAAAAAGCGGATACAATTTCAGACTTTGAAGTTTCGATATCAAGAGGAAGTCTATCAGATGCTCGCATATTCGACACCACTATAGAATGGGGAGAAATAAAAACACTGGATAATAAATTTTTATTTATAAAAGACTATATGTATTACAATTTTACCGCATATATTATCGCAAATAAAGAAAATGCAGAAAAATTACTGGCATTAGATTATTCGGGTTGCCTTAGTGGGGAAGATAGAAACCGACCACAGATAATTTCTGAAATGAAAAAATTAGTAAAACAAAGCACCAAACCAAACCTTTCTGTAGATAAAGGAGAAGTTGGGCTTTCTGATTATAAAGATGAAGTAACGAAATACAAAAAACTTTATGAACAAACGTATTCATTAAACTGGTTAGAAACTGAAAATTAGCCAGCAGGTAACACGGTATATAAAAAATAGCGGACTTTGTGCTTAAAATAAAGATAAAATTTAAAAAATTCTGCTAAGTGTTTAATCCGAAAATTATTGTATTTTTAACCAGCACTAACTTTATACCAAACGTTACCTACAAGCAAAAAATATTAATTATAATTTCAAAAATGGAACAAATATCAATAATATTCTTTGTGTTATGAGCTTTTTGCAATAAAATACGGACGTATTTATTCAGAAAAGACAACTAATACAGTCTACTCAATACACATTTAATATGTAGAATATATAAATAATAGAATGTCAAACAATATTTTATGGCTGAACCAATAAGACTTTACATAGAAATAAGCATTACAGAAACTAATCTTAAAAAGTTACTAAATTCGAAATTTGAAAAAGACCCCTACAAAAAAAAACTAGGATATTATTTTAGCCAACTTTTGTATGATGGTTTTATTGACCCAGCAAATCTATTTATATTAAATTTCGATAAAAAAAACAATAGATGCTTCATTGCTTATGCTCCAAGATATTTTGAAAACACAATGATAGAGCCTTTTAAGGATGTTTTTAAAACAATGAGTGTCCTTCAATCTGAAAACACCACAGCTTACGCCATTTTTGCAACTCCTTTTCCAAATTTTGTTGAAGGTTATATGATTAAAAATAATGGTGTAATAAAAATAGACTCGAAAGCAGAAGTAAAGGAAACAACAGATAAACTACATCATAAGTTTTGGTCATTTTCCGAAAATAACGACTTTCCTGAACCTAAAAAAGCCCTCTCTAAACATAATTATTTATACAAAAACTTCAAAAATTATTACAAACGATACTTATCATATATTGAGGAATGTGAAAAACCCAACAAAATATCGAAAGCAACAAAAGAAAATCCATATCATTTATTTGATGATTTTTATACTTATGATAATAAAGTATTTCAATTTCGTAATTACACCAGACAGGTAATTGAAATACCGCAAGCCTGTCCTTTAACTTTCAGGAAGGTATCAGCCATATTAGCAGATAAAAATTATGTTTTTTTAAGCCGATTGTCTAAGAATTCACCACAAAAAAACATAAGAGTTAAATCTTTTACCCAAAATAATCCTAATGCCATTTGGGAATATTATATTCTTGATGGAGTTGATGGTAAGAGTTTTGATTATGTAAAAGAAAAATGGGATACTATTTATTGGAAAGACAAAAAGTCTGTCTTTATTTTTTTAAAAGAAAAAGGCTTGTTAAAGAAAATTGAACAAGCAGATAGTAATACCTTTAAATATTTAGATTTTTGTTATGGAAAAGATAAAAATCACATCTTTTATTACGATACTGTTTTGCCAATAGATACCGAAAACTACACACTTAACAAGAATGGGTTTATTTTTGATGGGGATACTATTTTTCACTATCAACATAAGATAGCATTGGATGCTAAGACTTTTAAAGTTTTACAATACCAATCTACAGTTAACCCATTTATAGGTACATTTATTATAGAAGACAAGAATGGAAAATATGAGTACAATAGAGATTGGAAAAATAAGATGATGAAACCCATAAATTAAATACAAAAATTATGAAAAGATTAAAACCAATTATCATCATCAACTGTATAATGCTATTAATAGCATTATATACTTTTATATCATTATACAAGCCATCAATTTTACATTTTATAGATAGTGACTATGTTAATGGAGAATATTTTCCAAAAGGAGGTGATCATCTTACAGACGAATTATTTCTTGGATTATTTCATTATGCGAATTTGTTAGCTTTTTCTGTTCTAAACATTATATTTATGATACGGAGTTTTATTAAAAAACAAACAAAAGGTATTTTGATATCAGCTATCTCAATTGTCTTAATGCTTGGTATTAATTTTTGGATAAATAGTACAACTAACAACAATCCTATTGAAATTGAAGAAACATATTACAAAAAAGAAAAATAGCCAGCAGGTAACATCGGCTATACAACATTGTTAGTTTGGTAATTAATTAGAATAATTAGTTTCAAAAAAGCATTATCTTTAACTGAAAATAAAACAAAAGGCTTTGCCTGTCTTTCTGATTCGCACGCTTCGCTTCCAACTCCCGCAAGCGGGATTGTCCTTCCGAAGCGCACGCCTCAGACCACAACGTCGCATAGCCGGAGCCGTCAGACTGTGCAAAAACCCCTGTTATAATTTTAGCTAAAAATTTCATTAATTGATGATTTTTTAGTATCTTTAGAGTATGGAATTTATACAAGGAT
>DQTD01000048.1 GCA_016839105.1 Candidatus Altimarinota bacterium | reverse complement strand
TTAATTACTTTAAAAACCAACTTGAAACAGATGCATCTGTTCAAAATATTCAACAATTTCAATTTTATGCGAATGCATTGAAAAAAATTAAAGCAACATAATTAGTCTTTTTATATATATTTGTGGCAAAAGCAACAACTTTCATCAGTCAACCATCAGAAGAAGATTTAAACAAATTTCCAAAAGAAGTTTTAGCACTTATTCAGCAAGGACGAATTAATGGATTTGTAACGCATCAAGAAATAATGAAAGCTTTGCCAGACGCAGAGGAAGATTTAGCTCTTTTAGATGATTTATATAACTTATTTTTTGACATAGGAATCACTGTTATTGAAGCGAAAGAAGCCCTTTCTTTCGGGAAAGAAGATGCTGATTCTGATGAAGAAAAAGATTCTGGAGATGGAGATAAAATAGCAAAACAATTAACCTCGCTTATTAGCTCTAGAATGACCGATTCTGAAAAAAAAGCAAGTCACATAGACCCTGACGACGAAAATGGAGAGAAAGATACAAGTCGAGATGCCATTGAAAAAGAAGACGACGAAGCTCAAAAGCTAGAAGATGACAGAAAAATAAATATTGAAGATGTTACAAATGATTCGGTTCGAATGTATTTATCTGAAATTGGAAAAGTTGATCTTCTTACAAAAGATGACGAAGTGCAACTTGCAAAGCAAATTGAGAAAGGAAATGCCTCAGCAAAACAACATTTAGCAGAAGCAAATCTTCGGCTTGTAGTTTCAATTGCTAAAAAATATATGGGACGAGGGCTTTCGTTTTTAGATTTAATTCAAGAAGGAAATATCGGTTTATTTCGAGCCGTAGAAAAATTTGATTATAGAAGAGGGTTTAAATTTTCAACATACGCAACATGGTGGATTAGACAAGCCATTACTCGTGCTATTGCAGATCAAGCACGAACCATTCGAATTCCTGTTCATATGGTTGAAACAATAAATAGATTAACACATATCAAACGACGACTTGCACAAGAATTAGGTCGAGATGCAACAATAGAAGAACTTTCAGAAGAAATGGAACTTGATGAGAAAAAAGTGCAATATATCATGAAAATATCACAAGATATTGTTCCGCTTGAGGCTCCAGTTGGAAGCGAAGAGGATTCAAAATTATCAGATTTTATTGAAGATAAAAATGCTCAATCTCCTGCGGAAGCTGCATCTAACCAAATCTTAAAAGATAATATTCAATCTATGCTTGAATATTTATCGCCTCGAGAACGAAGAATTATTGAAATGCGATTTGGATTAACAGATAGAGTTTCTCACACTCTTGAAGAAGTTGGACAAGATTTCGGAGTCACTCGAGAGCGAATTCGACAAATTGAAGCAAAAGTTTTACAAAAATTAAGAGATCACCCAATGAATGTTCGAATTAAAGAACAATATATAGCGGATAAAAATAGTTCTACGAAAATTGTGCGAAAAAAAGTAAAACCAAGCTAGAAAAAATACTATAATAAGTGTAGTATATTTCGTGTAATTTATAAGTTTATTTTAAAATAATATGTCTCAAATAATTGTAACAGCAGAAGGATATAAAAAAATGCAAGATGAAATAGAACATCTGAAAACTACTCGTCGACAAGAAGTTGCAGACCGACTAAAAGATGCCATCTCATATGGAGATCTTTCTGAAAATTCTGAGTATCAAGAAGCAAAGGAAGAGCAAGCTTTTCTTGAAGGAAAAATTACGTCATTATCAAAAGAAATTCAACGTGCTGTTATTGAAAAAACAACAGGAACAAAAGAATCGATTCATCTTGGTTCAAAAATCAAATTAAAAATTGATAATGATCCAACAGAAGAATATGAAATTGTTGGAGCGAGAGAAGCAGACCCGTTTGCAAATAAAATTTCTAATGAATCTCCTGTTGGAAAAGGATTATTAGGACGAAAAAAAGGAGAAATTTTTAGTATAGATGCTCCTGTTGGAACAGTAAAATATGAGATTGTTAACATATTAAAATAAATAATAATGCTTTAATATGATTATTTAGTAAAATAAAAAACTGTTATAATAAATAATATTTATATAGCAGTTTTTTTATAACCTTGTTACTATTTTCATAAGTAAAAAATTATAATTTTGTATTTATTATGACCTTTTCTAACCGAAACATTAAGAAAACGGAAAACACTAAACCTGTCGATATCCCATTTTTATCAAACGCTGTATATGAAAAGCAAAAAATAAAATCTGAAAAGTATGTCATTACAAAAACAGTGCCTAAAAATAAAAAATCATCTTGGTTATGGAAAATACTCAAATTTTTATTTTGGTTCATTTTTGATATTTGCTTAATTGGAGGAGTTGCACTTCTTGCATGGGTATTTTATGTTTCAAGCCAAGCTCCAAGTTTAGATAAAATTAATTCTTCTTCTTTTGAACAATCAAGTGTTTTATATGACAACACAGGAGAAAAAATACTCTATCAATTAGTTGGAGATTATCGACGAGAAGTTTTAACTTCTATTGATGATATTTCTATAAATATGCGAAATGCAATGATGGCAGCAGAAGATGCAAAGTTTTATGAACATTCTGGAGTCTCTATTCGAGGGATTATTCGGGGAGCCAGAGATTCACTTTTTGGAAAAAAAACAGGAGGATCAACGATAACACAACAGTTAATAAAAATGACTGTATTAAGCGATGTAAAGAAAAATGAAAAAACACTTACCGATAAAATTAAACGAAAAATTCAAGAAATCACACTTGCTCGAAAACTTGAAGAAAAGTATTCAAAAGATGAAATATTACTATTGTACTTAAATAAATCTCCATTTAGAGGAAATATTTATGGTATAGAAAAAGCATCAAAAATATTTTTTGGAAAAAATGCGAAAAACTTAACAATTGCAGAAAGTGCATTGCTTGCAGGTCTTCCTCAAGCCCCTGGACGATATCAAAGAAATAGAACTTCGAAAATAACACTCACACAATCTGAATTAGACGAGTTACAAATTACAAGTTTTCAAGATTTAATAAATCGTCAACAATCAAACGAAATTCAATATGGACATTTTGTTCGAGGAATATTTGGAACAGAATATACATTTGCAAATGGTGCAACAGATTACATTCCAGGTCGTGCCGATTATGTATTATTTCAAATGTATGACAAAAAATTTATAAATCAAAGTCAATTTAATATTGCAACAGAGGAATTAAAAACTTTAGAAATTAAAGATTTTAGAGATATTATAAAAGCTCCACATTTTACTTTTTATGCACAAGAAGAATTACATACAATTTTAAAAGAATTATACGAACTTGATGATACAGAAGTAGATGCATTTATACACAACGAAGGTTTAAAAATCACAACAACAATCGACTTAAAACTCAATAACGAAGTACAACGAATTATTTCCGAAAATGGAGAAAAAGCAGAAAGCCAAGGATTTAATATTCGAAATGCAGCAGGTCTTGTATTAGATTCAAAAACAGGTGCTATTCTCTCTATGATTGGTTCTCGAAATTACCATGTAAGCGAAATGAATGGTAATAAATTTGATGGAGAAGTAAATGTTATTACATCTCGGCGACAACCTGGTTCGACATTTAAACCCCTTGCATATGCAGCCGCGTTTGAATTAAAAGGACTGGCTCCTGCTACAGTATTAATGGATGTAAAAACAAATTTATCACTCAATAAGGCAAAACCTTGGACTCCACGAAATTACGATGGAACATTTAATGGACCTGTTTCTATTAGACAAGCACTAGGACAATCATTAAATATTCCTGCTGTAAAAGCTGGTATTATTGTAGGAATAACAGAACTAATCGAATTTACACAAAAAATTGGAATTGTGTATCACGAAGATGTAAAACGATTTGGACCCTCTATGGCATTAGGAGCGCCTGTTATTAAACCTTTAGATTTGGGAGCAACATTTGCAATGTTTGCAAATAACGGGAAAAAAGTAGAACCCTATGCTATTGTCAGTATTATTTCTGCAGATGGAGTAATTTTATATTCACGAGAAAAATATATAGCCGAAAAAGCAAAAGATGAAGAATATATAGAAAACTTACAAGTCCTTTCAAAAGAAACAGCTTTTTTAATTACATCAATTTTATCTGATGAAACAGGAAAAGCACGACCCACAACTTGGAACCCCTCTTTAAGCTTACCAGGAAGACCCTCTGCTGCAAAAACAGGAACAAGTACTGGTGTTGTAAATGGAATTACTCACCCACATGATGTATGGACGATTGGATATACACCACAACGAACAGCTCTCGTTTGGATGGGAAATAACAGAGGATGGAAAGAAAATCCAAAAGGATTACTTCATGACAAAGCTTCTGGGCTCACAAATGCTGCAAAACCATGGCGAGATATTATGATTGCTGCACATAAAATTGATGATAAAACCAATTTAGAAGTAGAAGAATTTAAAAAACCAGAAGGGATTAAAAAAATATCAGTTTCGAGCTTAACAGGAAAAATCCCAGCTAAAGATTTTCCTTCAAAATTAATAATATCAGATTATTTTAATAAAAAATTTTTACCATCAAAACAAGATACATCATTTAAAGTCGTTCGACTGGAAAAAGAATCGAAACTTTTACCAAATGAATTTACCCCAGAAACCGTAATTCAAGAGTTTACATATATAGAATTTCATTCATATTTTCCAAAAAATCCTAATTGGGAGAAGCCTGTTAAAATATGGCTTCAAAATAATGGCTTAAAGCTTGCAAACTCTCTTGAAATTCCAAATCTTGTTCCATTTGTTCCAGAAGAATACACCTCTTTATATTCAAAAGATACAAAAGGAAACGCACCACAAATTTCCATTTTATCTCCGTCAAATATGGGAATTGTATCTCCCCCACTCATAAATGTGCGTGTTGATGTACGAGCAAAAAATAACTTAAAAGAAGTAAATTTATTTTGGGACGGAGCACTTGTTGCAACAAAAACATCATCACCTTGGATATTTACCATTCCACTCAAAAATGCACAAATTGGATCTCTCCATATATTAGAAGCAAAAGTTACAGACAGCCTCGATTATACGGATATCACATCTATAAATGTAAAAGTTGGAGAAGATAGACTTCCACCAGAATTAAGTATTTTATATCCACAAGATGGAGAAAAAATAGAAAAAGGAAGCTTGGTTCAAGTTGCAGTTGATGCTATTGATAAAAATTCTTCTGTAAAAAAAATAAATTTCTTTTTAGACGGAATACTTGTAGAAACAAAAGTAATACGTCCATATCAATATTCTTGGACTGTAAATATAAATACTGGAACACATATATTAAAAGCCGTTGCTTTAGATGCAGCAGGAAACACTGCAACCGAAAGTGTAAGCGTTACTGTTATAGAATCAGAGGTGCAAGTAGTAGAACGAGATATATTTATAGGAAATGATGACAAAGACTCTCCTGTTTCGCAGAACACAGAGCGAGTATTAGCAATAACTTCTCCAAATGCTGGTAATGAATTTTCTAATGCAATTCCTATCACATTTTCTATTCCTACTCGAATACGAAAATCTGGTATAAATATCGCAATTATGGCACGAAAAATAAGTGGTAAAAAACAAAAGATTTTTTCTATTACAGGAAACAAAATTCCATCAAATGGATTAGTAAGTTTTTCTTGGTCTCCAGCTGAAAAAGGAGAATATTCTTTATATATTCAAATAACAGGAGATTCTAAAGATTTTTCAAGCAAAGTTCGAATTGTCGCTAAATAATTTAATATAAACATATGGCACTTGAAAAGAATGATAGAATAGAAGGAACTCCCACAATACCAGTCGTTCCCATTGATACAACAGATCTTTTAAAAGAAATAACTACTAACGAAAAAACTAATGTAAGAAATTCTGTAGAAAATAATTTAACAAAACTACAAAAAACAACTCCAGATATAAATATTTCAAAAGTTATTGAAACGATTGCACCTCTCGCTATTTTAGTAGGTGCAGATGAGAAAAATATTACAAATATTACAAAAATTATAAAAAAAGATTCTGGAATTAGTAAATTTATATCAGATATATGGAGTAAAATGAAACCATATATACCAAGTTGGATTATAAGTTTGTTTAAAGAAACAGACCATGGAATTGGAGATGATACATCAACAACAATTCCATCAGATACAACAATAGAGGTAAAAAAAACTCCTAAAGTTACAAAAAAATTAGAAGTTACAAAATCTCCTTTAAGCACAATAACAAAAGCTGTTAAAGCGAAACTTGATATGAAAACAAAAAGTTCAATTGTTCGAATGTTTGAAGGAAGCACTTCACCACCAATGAAAGAAAAATTTATACTACCAAGTAATACAACATATAAAAATTTACAAGCTGAATTAAAACTCAAAAGCTCAGAAACTGTACACGGAGGAGATACAGAAAAATCACCAACACACAAAGGAACGTATATTTTAATGAAATTATTAGAAAATAAATTTCCAAATATGTTTAAATATAGTGCCGCCGTAAATGATGATTTTCACCATGACAAAATATCCTATCATTCAAAACATCAAGAGGGTGTAGCATTTGATTACACGCTAAACGAAGGAAAGCAAAATTTCCACCTTTCTGCATATCCTCAAATTAAAGAATTTTTTCAAGACTTAGGAATTAATACGTCTGGATTTATAAATGAATATGCTAGATTATCGAAACATGGAACCGCTGGACATATTCATATGAGTTTTGCAAAAAAAGATTTAGATCAAGTCTATAAAGCATACACAAGCAGTAACGCAAAATAATAAAAAATTAAAAACCCATGAAATTTAATAAAATAGTACTTATAGGAATGCGTGGCTGTGGAAAATCACACTTTGCTTCGTGCTTAGCCAAAGAATTAAAATGGCGAAAAATTGATACAGACGATGAGATTGTAAAAAAAGCAGGAGCTGAAATTTCAGAAATTGTTGAATCTCACGGTTGGAATACATTTAGAGACCTAGAACATGATATTTGCACAGAAGTAAGCACACACGCAAATGTAATTATTTCTACAGGTGGAGGAGCAATCACTTTCGAAAGAAATAGAAAGATATTACAAGAAAACTCACTTGTTGTATTTTTATTTGTAGAATTTCATAAACTTTGCGAACGACTCGAAAAACGAGCTTCTAAAACGAAAAGACCTGCATTAAAAAATGAAATAAATATCCCAGACGAAATAAAACAAATTTGGGAAGAACGAGCCGATATTTACTTTGACACAGCCAATATTATATTTAAAGCGAAAGATGATTTATCGAAAAATGCTAAAATAAATGTAGAAAAAAATGCTAAAATTTTAGCTAAAAAAATAAAAAAATTACTTTTATAAAACTCTAAAAATTTATGAAAACAAGTATTATTGTCTTTGGCGAAACTTCAAATAAAAATTCTATTCAACTCGAAAAAGAATATATAAAACGAATAACCCCTTTTTCTCAGATAGAATATATTGTTCTTAAAGAAGAAAAAATGGGAAAAACTATTTCTGAAGAACAAATAAAACAAAAAGAAGAAGAAAAATTTTTAGAAGTATTTAATAAAATATCCACTAAAAATAAAAGTTTTTTAATTGCTTGCGACGTGAAAGGAAAAAATTTAACATCTGAAGATTTTGCAAAAAAATTACAAGAAATACAAATTCAATACGCCGAAATTGTATTTGTGATTGGTGGGTCTTTAGGACTTTCTAAAAATATTTTACAAAAAGCAGACCTCAGACTTTCCTTTTCGAGCATGACATTTCCACACGATTTATTTCGAACATTTTTATTTGAACAAATATACCGTGGATTTATGATAAATAATAATAGAAAATATCATCGATAATATGAATTATAAAAAAGACTTTCCCATTTTTAAAAATAACCCAAATCTTATTTTTTTAGACTCAGCAGCAAGCAGTCAAAAACCTTTAAAGGTATTGGAAGATGTAAAATATTTTTGCGAAAATAATTATGCAAATGTGCATAGAGGGGCATATTCACTCTCTTTACAATCGACCGAATCGATAGAAACAGCACGAACAGATATTGCTAAATTTTTTGGAACTCAGGCAAAAAATTTAGTTTTTACAAAAAATGCTACCGAATCCAGTAATATTTTTATATCTGGAATTGTACAGCATATACAATCTGAACATATAGAAATTCTTATGCCAGTTTCAGAGCATCATTCAAGCTTATTACCCGCACTTGCACACACTAAAAATCCTCAAAACTTATCTAAAATAACAGTAAAATATATTTATCCCAATGCATCAGGAATTTTTACCGAAGACGATTTTGAAAAAAATATCACAAAAAATACGCAATTGATTATTTGTGCACATATTTCTAATGTAACAGGGCAAATATTTGATATAAAAAAAATATCAAATATAATAAAAAATAAACAAAATATATATAAAAATAATATTTATTTTGCAGTAGACGCCAGCCAAAGTGCTCCACATGTACAAATTAATTTTGATGCACTATCCAAAATATCGTGCGATGCAATGTTTATAACTGGTCATAAAATTGGTGCAGGAGGAATTGGTGCATTATTATTATCAGATACAATGTCTAGAATATTACCACAATATTCTGTTGGTGGTGGAATTGTAAAAGATGTACATGAACAAGAATATTCACTTCTGGAGTCCCCTACTCGATTTGAGGCTGGAACACCAAGTATAGAAAATATTGTAGGATTTCAATCTGCAATTAAATATTTAGAAAATATTACATTTAAAAAAATTCAACATCATGAAGAAAAATTAATGAAATATGCCTTAGAACAATTTGCGAAAAAAATCCCTCATTTTATTATTATTGGAGATAAAAATATAACCAAAAACCGAAGCTCACTTATAAGCTTTTATCATAAAAATATACACCACAGTGATATTGCAATTTTACTTGCCGAAAAAAATATTGCGGTACGTGCAGGAATGCACTGTGCAAACCCACTCCACCATTATTTACACAGCAAAGGAACTGTGCGTGCGAGTTTTTGGATTTACAATGATATATCAGATATTGATGCATTAATATCTGGATTACAAGAAATAGAACAAATGTTTCAATAGTTACTATGCATTAGATTAATGGAGCATCAAATTCTGCAAACTCATCAAGTATATC
>DQTD01000078.1 GCA_016839105.1 Candidatus Altimarinota bacterium | reverse complement strand
TTTTGTAATTATTCAACAAGGGGATCAGGTTGAGATTATGAGTCCGAAAATTTAATACGGTCTTTATTTACTTACACGCCTAAACCTAGTATTATATTTACAACATAATTTTTTATTTTATTTATATGTTAGATTTAAAATCTATTCGAAAGAATCCAGAAGAATTTAAAAGAAAACTTGAACGAAAATCTATTTCTCCTTCTGTTATAGATGAACTTTTGGCAGCTGATAAATCTTCGCTTGAATTTAATAAAAAAGCGGAAGCATTAAAAGCTGAGCAAAATAAAGCTTCAAAATTAATTCCTACATTGAAAGGAGAAGAAAAAGCTGAAATTTTAACAAAGATGAAAGAAATTTCTGCTCAACAAAAAGAAGCTCAAGAACAAGCGAATGAAGCATCGGTACAAGTAAAAAATATTTTAGAAGAATTGCCAAATCCTCCTCGAGATGATGTTCCTTTTGGAAAAGATGATTCGGAAAATGTAGTAATTCGAACCGAAGGAGAAAAACCAAAATTTTCGTTTACGCCAAAAGAACATTGGGAAATTGCTGAACAGCATAATTTATTAGATATGGAGCAGGCTGCAAAAGTTTCTGGTTCGCGGTTTTATTATATGAAAAATGAGTTAGCGTTATTACAACAAGCATTAATGATGTGGGCATTTCGAAAAGTTTCAGACCATGGATTTTCGGCAACAATTCCACCATTTATGACTCGAAAAGACGCTATTTATGGAACAGGATATTTAGAAAAAGGCGAAAATTATATTGTGAATCCAGGAGAAGACGATTTATATTTAATTGGAACAAGTGAAGTTCCAATGGTTTCTTTGCATGCGGGGCAAGTTATAAATTTAGATAATGGTCCGTTGAAATACTCATCATATTCTCCTTGTTTTAGGCGAGAAGCAGGAAGTTATGGAAAAGATACAAAAGGAATTTTACGAGTTCATCAATTTGAAAAAATTGAAATGGTTGTTTTTTGTAAGCCAGAACAAGCGACCGAAATTCATGAAACAATTAGAAATATTGAAGAAGAAATTTTGAAAGATTTAGAAATTCCGTATCAAGTAATGGATATTTGTACTGGAGATTTAGGGTGCAGCGCATCGAAAAAATATGATTTAGAAGCATGGTTACCTGGGCAAGGACAATATAGAGAAATGACTTCAACTTCTATTGCAGATGATTATCAATCACGTCGATTAGATATTCGGTATAAAGATGAAAATGGAAAATTGCAATATGCATGTGTGTTAAATGGAACAGCTGTTTCATCTCGTCCGTTAATTGCAATTTTAGAAAATTTTCAAAATGAAGATGGTTCTGTGGATATTCCAGAATGTTTACAATTGTTTTGTGGGTTTGCAAAAATTGAAGCAAAAAAATAATAATCTATAAAAAAATATTTTATGACTACAGAAGAAAAAAACAAAAAAAATGTTTGCAGAAACAGATAAGAAGTGTAATCAATTAGAACAGCATTTGCAGGGAATGTCGAAAACGCAAGGATTGGATATTGAAGAATTTTTCTTGTCATCGTTACAGAAAACACCAAAACTTGGTGAAATAAATTTTGATATTGTTTTAGAGAATGGAAATAGTGTTGGAATTGTTGAGGTGAAAACAAAAGCAAAACTTAATGATTTAAATCAATTAGATAAATTATTAACTCGTTTTGAAACATTTTATACAACGCATGCAGGAATGAAAAAATATGGAGTAATTTCTGCAAAAATTATGCCTGAAAATGTTGAAAAAGAAGCATTGAGTCGTGGGTTTTTTGTATTAAAATAGCAAGGAAATCATGTTGAAGTTATGAGTCCTAATTTATAAAAAAATATTATGTCAGAAATAAAAGAAGAAATATTGGAAGGTGAAAAACTTGAAGAAAAAATAATAAAAACTTTTGAAATAGCGAGTATAGACGATTATGTTCGTTATTTAAAATCTCCGTGGAGAATTATATGGAGTAATTTGCTTGCAGGAATTGCAAGAGGAATTGGTTTTATTTTAGGGGTTACCGTTGTTTTAGGAGCAGTTGTTTGGTTTCTTGCACAATTGGTAGACGTGCCTTTAATTGGGGAATATTTTCAAGCAATAGAAAAATCAATAAATGACTATACGGAAAGTACAAATTATAAACAAGAATTTCAGAACATGGAAAGTTTATTAGAAGAAATTAATACTTCTTTGAAACGATAGAAAAAATTATTTAATGTGAGTATTCGTGAATTTGAAGAAAATTTTAGCAGGGTTTATTTTGGGTTTTGGTGTGAGTTTCGGTGGAAGTGTTATGGCACAGCCAACAAATTATTCTTTGATAAAAGAGATTGTTAATCCTGATACTTTTGAAATATTTAAAGCGTTTAATTGTGAATATTTTGCAAATTATGAAAATATAATAAATAAAATTTCTTTTTACTGTTTTACTGATAATTTTAACAATTAAAACCGAAGCACTTCAAGATGATGTAAGAGTGCATGGCTGGTTGCACGGGCTAAATATGCTAGTTTACACCTTTTCGATTGTTGCTAGTTTTTTTTGTACAAGTCACATTTTTTATTTCCTTTATTATATGTATTTTAACTTAAAAAAATCTGATTGGTTTGCTCAAGCCAGTAAAATTATCTGAAAATAATATTAGTCTTGAAAATTTTGATGTGAATAAAAATGTAACAAGAGGAGAAATG
>DQTD01000098.1 GCA_016839105.1 Candidatus Altimarinota bacterium | reverse complement strand
TTTGTAAAATATAACGGTTGGGCAGGAGTAAAAGAAAATGGTGCATTACGACTTGAAGGAAAAGAAGCAATTATTCATGACGGAGATGTGTGTATGTGGAAAATTGGAGGATAATTATTATTTAAAACTGTACTTGCTCAATGCTACATATTCACAATATTTCAAAGTCTTATGGTATAAAACCTCTGTTTTCAGAGGTATCTTTTACGGTAGGTGAAAAAGAAAAAATTGGAATTATTGGAAGAAATGGATACGGGAAAAGTACCCTTTTCAATATTATTACAGGTGAAGAATTATCGGACAGCGGAACAATTGATATTCCAGACTGGTATTCAATTCGAAAACTAGAACAACATTTACGATTTGAAAAAAAAACTCTTCTCGAGCAGGTTGCATTCGGATTACCAAAACACGAAAAAGAAGAAATTTGGAGAGCTAAATCTATTTTAATGGGACTAGGATTTCAAGAAGAAGATTTTACAAAAAGCCCATTTGATTTTTCGAGCGGGTATCAAATTCGAATTCGGCTTGCACAAGCACTGGTTTCTCAATGCGAATTATTGTTACTCGACGAACCAACAAATTATTTAGATATTGTTTCATTACGATGGTTAAGCCAATTTTTACGAAATTGGGAAAAATCATTTTTACTCATTACTCATGATATTGGGTTTATGGAATCTGTAGTAACCCATAGTGCCATTATTCACAGAGGGAAAATTCGAAAAATGAAAGGAGCACCTTCAAAACTTTTAGACCAAATAGAAAAAGATGAAGATGTATATGAGAAAACACGACTTGGAGATGCAAAAAAACAAGCCAAAACAGAGCATTTTATAAAAAATTTTCGTGCAGGAGCACGGTCTGCAGGTTTGGTACAAAGCCGAATAAAAATGTTAGATAAACAAGATAAAAGAGATAAACTTGAAAAACTTCCTCAAATTAAATTCAATTTTCCTGCAATACAATTCAATGGAGATTTTTTAATAGAAGCTCACAATATTGATTTTGGATACACTCCAGAAGAATTACTCATAAAAAAATTAAATTTTTCTATTAATGGAAATGATAGAATTGCTATTATTGGGCGAAATGGAAAAGGGAAATCTACTCTTTTACGATTATTGTCAGAGGCAGAAAAACCACTTTCTGGACATTTTAAAAAATATCATACATTAACTCGCGGATATTTTGGACAAGAAGCTGAAAACACTCTGTGGAATGAAGAAACAATTTTATCAGAATTTTTTAGTGTAAAAAATATTAAGGAAACACAGGCTCGAAACATTGGTGCATCGCTTTTGTTTACTGGAAACGATATTAAAAAGAAAATTTCTCAACTTTCTGGAGGAGAACGAGCCAGAGTTCGGCTTGGTAAATTAATGCTGAAAAAACATCACCTATTACTTCTCGATGAACCAACCAATCATTTAGATATTGAATCGGTACAACGACTTATAGAATCGCTAGAGAACTATAAAGGATCTCTTGTTATTATTAGTCATGACGAACGATTACTTTCACGTGTCGCAAATAAACTTATTGTTTTTGACCACGATGAAATTTCTGTGTTGCATGGAGGATACAAAGAATTTTTAGAAAAAGGCGGTTGGGGTGATGATATTGATATTAACGGTGGAAAAGAAAAAAATAATGAATTAGACGAAAATTCTACAAAAAATCAATTTAAAAACAGAAAAGAAAATAAAAAACGACATCGGCAAGTTATTTCTCAACAAAAAAATAGAAAAGATATAAACGAAGATAATCAAAAAACTATAGAAAAATTATCGTTTAAACTTCACAAAGCTATTCGAAATTCCGATTCCCCTCTTGTAGCAAAAACTGGAAAAGAAATTAAACGGCTAGAAGAAGAAATAATACAAAACGAAGAAGAAATAGAAAATTTAATTTTAGAAGAATTAGAGTTAGAAGAAATTTTAGAAATTTAAATACATTTAAAAAAAAGACTCTATGAAATATCCATTTTCAGTAAACACAGGGGCAACAGAAGATTCTGACGAAACAACTATTTTAGAAGGATTCATTTTTGAACGATCAGATGACCCCACTGTTTTATTTTTACACGGAAACCAAGAAACAGATTCACAAAAAGACATGCATTTATTTGCAAATATATTACTCACAAAAAAACTTTCAAGTGTTACTTTTGATTTTTCCGGATTTGGAAGCAGTACCGGAGATTTTAAAAATTCAACACTCGATAAACGATTTGAAGAAGCAAAAGATATTTCTCCATTTTTAAACCCAGAATCACAACTTTTAATTTGTGCAACGGGAACAAATGTTATTCCAGCAATTAAACTTACAGAGTTTTATAATATTAAAACATTAATTTTATTTGCTCCAAATGTAGAAAATCAAAAACAAGACGAAGAAGAAAATAAAAATTATTTAAGTACAATTTTTGAAGAATTAAACATAGCAAAACATATCGAAAATTTTACTGGAAATTTACTTATTATTAAAGGAAAAAATGATAGAATAGCAGATAAGCCCGTTACAAATTTATATGTAAATGCGTTTAGCAATACGTATAAAAAAGAATTATTAGTTATTCCAAACGCTGGGCATAATATTCACAAATTTTTAAAAGATAATACAGATGCTTTTAAACTGATGATGAGTAAGGTTGAAAAAGTTTTGTAAATTTATTTTCATAGAAACAAATGAATAAACAAGAAACACGAAAAGAATTTCAAATAATACGAAAAAAAATTACGACAGAAAATAAAAATATATATTCTGAAATAATAACAGAAAAACTCAAAAATAGTATAAATATATATATTAAAAATAGTGTAAAGAATAAAACACTCAATATTTGTTTATTTGCAGCTACGAAAAATGAGCCGAATATTACAAATTTACTTACACTATTTACACAAGAAATTATAGAAAATAAAATTAATTTTTATTTTCCAAAATGCGAAAATTATAAAAACACATTTGAAAATATCATGAATTTTTATTCAGTAAATATTCTTTCAGATTTAGAATATTTAAATACCAAATTTAATATACTAGAACCAAATAAAAATTGTATAATTTTAGATATACAAAACACACAAATAGATTTATTTATAATTCCAGCAGTAAGCATAGACCAAAACAAAAATAGAATTGGAATGGGAGCAGGGTTTTATGATAGGTATTTTAATAAATATTTTACAATTCATAATAAAAAAAATAGCACAATAATTTGTACTATTTTTTCTGAACAAATTTCAAAGACTCTTTTTACAGAATTTATAGAAAAATTTGATATTCCAGCTGACACAGTTGTAACTGAAAAATAAATTTGTTAAGCTGAGCATGGCGTTTTATTTATATAAAAAATTATGACGGATCAAAATTATTCAGCAGATGATATTCAAGTATTAGAAGGGTTAGAGGCTGTACGAAAACGACCAGGTATGTATATTGGTTCAACCGATGAAAGAGGATTACATCATCTTTTATGGGAAATTGTAGATAATTCTATTGATGAAGCAATGGCAGGATATTGTGATAAAATTTTAATTACATTTCAAGCTGATGGTGGAATTGCAGTGCTTGATAATGGGCGAGGTATTCCCGTTGATAGACATGAAAAAACTGGAAAATCTGCACTAGAAACAGTTTTAACAGTTTTACATGCTGGGGGGAAATTTGGAGGAGGAGGATATAAAGTTTCTGGAGGATTACATGGAGTAGGTTCAAGTGTAGTAAATGCACTTTCTACAACATTAAAAGCAAAAATATTTCGAGATAAGAAAGTTTGGGAACAAAGTTACACCATTGGAAAACCGAATGGAGAAATTGAAGTAACTGGTACATGTAATAAAACTGGTACAGAAATTACGTATTATCCCGATGATACAATATTTGAAACACTCGAATATAATCTCGATACTGTATATACACGAATTCGACAACAAGCATATTTAACGAAAGGAATAGAGCTTTCTATTGTTGATGAACGAAAAAATCATGAAAAATCTAAATATCGATTTTATTTTGAAGGAGGAGTTGCTGCCTATGTTCGGCATATAAATGAACCGAAAAGTGCTATTTCTGAAATAATTTCAACAGAAGCCGTAGAAGACGATGTATCGGTTGAAGTTGCATTACAATATACAGATGCATATACTGATACAATTTTAACATTTACTAATAATATTTATACATCAGAAGGTGGAACACATCTTGCTGGATTTAGAATGGCTTTGACAAAAACCATAAATGCATATGCAAGAGAACACGGAATGTTAAAAGAAAAAGAAGATAATTTAACAGCCGACGATGTAAAAGAAGGAATGACAGCAATTATATCGGTTAAAGTTCCAGAACCTCAATTTGAAGGACAAACTAAATCGAAACTTGGAAATAGTGAAGTTCGAGGAATTGTAAACAGAGCATTTTCTAAAGAATTTTCTGCATATTTAGAAGAAAATCCAAAAGAAGCACGACTTGTAATTGGAAAATGTCTTTTAGCTTCTCGAGCACGGCTTGCAGCTCGTGCTGCCAGAGACACAGTAATTCGAAAAGGTGCACTCGAAGGACTTACACTTCCTGGTAAACTTGCCGATTGTTCATCAAAAAATCCGGCAGAATCAGAAATTTATATTGTAGAGGGAGATTCAGCCGGTGGTTCTGCAAAACAAGGAAGAGATAGACGAACTCAAGCAATTCTTCCGTTAAAAGGGAAAATTTTAAATACAGAACAAGCACGACTCGATAAAATATTAGCAAATAAAGAGGTTCGAAGTTTAATTGTTGCACTTGGTGTAGGAATTGGAGAACAATTTGATATTTCTAAATTGAGATATCATAAAATTGTAGTGATGACCGATGCCGATGTAGATGGTTTACATATTCGAACGTTGATAATGACACTATTTTATAGATATTTTAAACCTGTAATTGAAGGAGGATTTTTATATATTGCAAATCCCCCACTGTTTAAATTAACGAAAGGAAAACAATCCCAATACGCATATTCAGACGAAGAAAAAGATGAAATTATTTTATCATGGGGCGGGTCTTTAGAGAGCAATAGTGCAAAAAATCCTGATGATGTTTCTGCATTAGATAATGAAAAATTGGAAGAAGTAGTAAAAAAAGTAAATATTGGAATTCAACGATATAAAGGGTTAGGGGAAATGAACCCCGAACAACTGTGGGAAACAACAATGGATCCAGAAAAACGAAAAATGTTTCATGTAACAATTAATGATGCCGAAGCTGCTGATGCAATTTTTGACACATTAATGGGAGCAGAAGTTTTACCCCGAAGAAAATTTATTCAAGCGAATGCAAAAGATGCCGGAACTATAGATGTATAAAAAATAATTTAACAAAATAACATGAACACAATAAATAAAACACTTTTTGCAAGTCTTGCACTTGTCTCAGTATTTACACTTTCTGGATGTACAGACGATGACAAGAGTCCAGCTGAAACGGTTGCACCAACTCTTACACCAGAAGAACAAAAAGTAGTAAATGAATATATTAAACCAACTACAAATGCACAAGGAGAAGTAATTGAAGCTATTGATCCACTTGTTCAATTATTAAGTAATTAATTTATTTTCAAAGCTATTTATATGAAAATAATTCAAAATAAACTCGAAACAGAATTAAAACAATTTTTTATAAATACTAAAACAAAAAAAGTAATAATTGGAATTTCTGGTGGAATTGATTCTGCTGTAACATTAGCAATTGCAATGCATGCACTTGGAAAAGAAAATATTTTTGCATTACTCCTCCCCTATAAACTTGGGGAGATTTCTTCGTATAAAAATTTTGAAGATGCAGAAGAAATTTGTAAAAAATTTGATGTTGAATATAAAAAAATTGAATTAGACAATTTTGTAAAACCATATTGTGAGATACAAAGTTTAAATATTAAAAACTCTGATAATTTATTAATACTTGGAAACACCCTTGCTCGAATTAGAATGACATTATTATTTGCACATGCAAATAAATTAAATGGAATTGTTTTGGGAACATGTAATTTAACAGAAGTTTTATTGGGCTATGAAACAAAATTTGGAGATGGCGCGGCTGATGTATCTGTAATTGGAAATTTATGGAAACGAGAAGTCTATGAACTTGGAAAATTATATAATCTTCCCGAATCTTTTATTACAAAAAAACCATCCGCAGAATTATATGAGAACCAGTCAGATGAAGAAGAAATGGGATTTTCTTACGATGATGCAGAAATAGTTTTAAAAAATATTATAGATAAAAATAATAAAATATCTAAAAACATAAACAGTATAGATAAAAAAATTATAGAAAACATATATAATATGTATAAAAATTCTGAACATAAAAGAAAGTTTATGCACACGCTTTTAACAAAAAAATAATAATAACCAAACCGTACAAGATTTAAGTATCAAATTTAATCAATATTTACAAAAAGAAGGTTTTTTTATAGAAAATAATGTAATAGCAATAAAAACAGGCTTAAGTGAAAAAGAAATTGAAGAATTACGAAAAAAAATATTTTAGGAATTACGTAACGTTTTATATATTTATCTCATGCTGTCACAAAAATTTAAAGAAACATTTTCGACAACCGACACCATAATTATTGCATTTTCTGCAGGACCAGACTCTGTTTTTCTTGCAGAACAACTTATTCAAAACGGATATAAAAATATTATTTTAGCACACTTCAACCATCATATGAAAGTGCGACAAGGAGAAAATAATACAGATGAAAAATTTGTACAAAATTATGCAGAAAAAAATAATATTACATTTGAAATTGGACATTGGGAAAAACCTGAAAATTCAGAAAATAAAGCACGCAATGCAAGATATTTATTTTTAGAAAACATGAGAAAAAAATATCAAAAAATACATAATTCTCACACAGCTATAATTGTTACGGGGCATCATAAAAACGATGTAGCCGAAACCGTTTTATTACAATTTTTTAGAAGTGGTGGAATAAAAAGTTTATCTGGTATTACAGAATTTGACTCAAATCGAAATTTATTTCGTCCAATTTTGCATCTATTTAAATCTGAAATATTACAATTTTTACATACAAAAAAAATTCTATACTGTACAGATTCTTCAAACTCAGAAAGTATCTTTACTCGAAATTTCATGAGAAATGAAATTATTCCTCTTTTAGAAACACGCTTTCCCAATATTCAAGAACATTTATCGGTTCAAGCACATCAGTTTAAAATTTTGGAAAATGAAATAGAGATTCAAGCAAATAATTTTTTAGAAAATACAACATTTTTTATTTCAGATTATTTACTGCTAATGAATGAAGTGCAAGCGGATATTTTACGAAAAATTTTATACAAAAAAGCATTCTCTCGATTATTTTTTCAAACATTTCTTGCATTTTTACACAAAACAACAAAAGATAATATTTCTGGTAAAAAGCTCGAAACAAAATATCAAATTTTTACAATCCGAAAAGGTGTATTGTTTATAGAAGAAAAATAAAAATTATCTAGTATATTAAAAATATATTTTTGATTATACTTATGCTTGAAAAAATTATAAATATTAAGAATATATACACTATGAAAACTATGAAAACTATGAAAACAAATACAGTATATAAAAAAATTGGGATTACAGCAGTATTAAGCTCTGTAATTTTATTCTCTGGATGCGAATTTGGAGAAGAAAAATTTACGGAAACTCTTACTGAAAATACAAAAGCATATACTCAAGAGTTTGCAAAAACATTTGAAGGCACAGATAAAGTAGTTATTGAAGAATTTTCTGATATTGAATGCCCTGCATGTAAAAACTTTGCTCCAACATACGAACGACTAGAAAAAGCATTTGCAAAAAATAAAAATGTTGAATTTAGATATAATCATTTTCCTCTGGAATCAATTCATAAATACGCATATGCAGGAGCATTAGCAACTGAATGTGCGGGAGTTGTTGGCGGAAAAAAAGCGAGAAAGGAATATTTACATTTAGCATTTGCAGAAAAAAAACTTTCTACAAATTTTTATAGAGAGTTACGAAAAAATACCACTATTGGTTTTACAGAAAAACAACAAGAAAGATTTTTAGCATGTTTTAATAATAAAAACACTTCTAATATTATTAAAAATCATAAAAAAGAAGGAAGTGCACGAAACTTAAAAGGAACACCAACTGTGTATATAAATGGAACAGAATATGCAGGTTCTCGAAATTATGATGCGTTGTTTTTAGAAATAAATAGCAAGTTAAAATAATTGAAAAATAGAGAGAAATACTATATTATTCTCGAAGAATATACATGTGTACAAAAATTTAATTTAAAATTATGAGTTATAAAGCAATTGAAGATTTTTCTCAATCAGCAAGAAAAACAATAGACTTTTTATTGGCAGAATTTGGTGGATTACAGGTTGGAATTGCGAGTCCTGCACTTGTTGAAAATATTATGGTGGATTCATACGGGTCAAGCCAACCGTTAAAATCGGTGGCAAGTGTTGGAGTTGAAGGAGGAACAACATTGCTTATTTCACCATGGGATAAAGGATTATTAAAAGCAATTGAAAAAGCAATTATAGACGATACTTCTCTTGGATTATCTCCACAAAATGACGGAGTTGGAATTCGATTAAATATTCCACCATTAACAAAAGAACGAAGACAAGAACTTACAAAAGTAGCTTCTAAATATGGAGAAGAATCAAAAGTAAAAATTCGAAAAGCCAGACAAAATGCTATGGATATAATTAAATCTGATGATGATTTAAGTGAAGATATGCAAAAATCAGAAGAAAAAAATCTTCAAGATTTAGTAACAAAAGCGAATAAAGAGATAGAAACATCTGTAAAAGAAAAACAAGCATCTATTTTAAAAGTATAGTGAATAAAAATAATTTCTCCATTGGTATTATTGGAGGAAAAGGAATTATGGGGAAATTCTTTGAATCAGTTTTTTTGCGATATGGAATTAAAACGTTTGTATGGAGTCGAAAAAGTGAGGAAAGTTTAGAAAGTTTTTGTACAACAAAAAATATAGATATAATAATAGTATCTGTTTCTATAGATGTAACCGAAAAAATTATTGCAGAAATTGGAACATATATTTCGGATAATCAATGTATTTGCGATGTTACTTCTGTAAAAATTGGACCTATGAACGCCATGCAAAAAATAGGAAAACCATATTTTGGAATGCATCCAATGTTTGCTCCTCCACTTTCTGGAAAAATGGACGGACAAAATGTTATTTTTTGTTCTGGAAAAAATTCACAAAAACAAGAAGCATTTATAAAAAATATTTTTGAAAAAGATAATTCTCATATTTTAGAATCAACTGCACAAGAACATGATGAAATAATGTCTATAGTACAAGGATTATCGCATTTTTTTGATATAACATTTGTACAAACACTACGTGCAAGAGGACTAAATTTAGAAAAAATATTTGCATCACGCTCTCCCGCATATGCGTTAAAACTCATGCTTTCTGGTCGAACACTGTATCAAGATTCTGAATTATATGGAAATATTCAAATTCAAAATTCACAAAATATAAAAACATTAGAAACTTTTTTTACCGAAGCGCAAAAATTATTTACTACTATTAAAAATAAAGACCTCAACAGTTTCAATCAAATTTTTAATGCACAAACAAAATTTTTAGGAAAATATGCAAAAAGATCTCAAGATGAATCAGATATAATTATTGATTATTTGGCAAATAGAATTTTATCTAAAAAAGGTGTAGAAAATAATAATTATAATTGTAATGCATTACAAAATATCACAACTAATAAAAATAATTCTTTAGGTGTTTTAGGTCCAAAAAATACATTTTCATATTTAGCAGCATATCAATTTTTTACTCCAGAAAAATTTACAAAAATCAGACTCTACCCAACTATTGCTTCTATTTTTTCGGCGTATAACAAAGGAGAAATTTCTGAAATATTCGTTCCTGTCGAAAATTTTTTACATGGTTCTGTGGCAGAAAGTTTGGACGGAATTTGTGCAGGAAATCTGCCAATTCAAGCTGTTTATGAAATGAAAATATCGCCTGCTTTTTTTGTTCAAGAGTCTACAAAAAAAGAAGACATAAAAGAAATTTTTTCACATTCGCAAGCCCTTGCCCAATGCAGCAATTTTATAGAAACACAGTATCCAAATGCGGTAATTACACCAACTTCTTCCACCGCAGAAGCTATGAGATTTATGCAGAAAACAATAAATTCTGCAGCAATTGCACCAAAAGAGCAACTAGAATTGAAAAATGTAAAAATTTTATATAAAAATTGTGCGAATACGAATGAAAACGCAACACGCTTTGCACATATTGCACATTGCGAAACAACAGAATTAAATATGTCTACAATACAAAAAAAGCTAAAAGAAGGAGCTTTAGTATTTTATTTAGAAAAAGATGCACCTGGAAATTTAGAAAGTGTACTTCATTTATTCACCAAAAATAAAATAAATCTCACAAAAATTGAATCTAGACCAACAGGAAAAGGATTTGGAGAATATCTATTTTTTATTACATATGAATATCAAATAGAAGAAAAAAACAATTTTTTAACACAATTAGAACAAATTACATCTGAGTATAAATTGTTAGGAGAGTACAATATATATAAATAATATAAATAATATAATTTTATAAAATTTCATGGATCATTTAATTAAAGAATTTGAATCGGCACACCCTGTAAAAAAAATATTTGTTATTTTATGGGCTATATTATTTATAGGAGGACTTTCTTTTTCTATATTTTATTTAGCACATCACGGATTTAACGAAACATTTGACCAACTGTTTGGGCACGGAATTACGCCAACAACAGTTTCAGTATTTTTGTTTCTATTTGTTGTGAGAACGGCTTTTTATATTCCAGTTTCTATTTTAATGATAGCATCTCCTTTTATTTTTGGAGGATTTATTAATGGAGTAATTATGTCTACTATTGGAGAAATGATTGGAGCAATTATTGGATTTTTCGCATCACGATATTACTTACAAGAATTTTTTCAACGATATAAAAAACGCTCACCATTGTTACAAATATTAAACGAAAAAATGAATTATTTTGGTGAAATTGCCGTAATGATTTTACGAATTAGCCCTGTATCTTTCGATATAATAAATATTGGAGCAGGAATGTCGTCAATGAGTTTTATAAAATATATAAAAGCGACACTCATTTCCATTTGGCCAAAAGTAATTATTTTTGTGTCTATTGGAAGTGCTATAAATTCACCAATTGTAACCTTTTATACAATATTTTCTATTTTGATTTTAGTTGGAATTATTTATTATTTAAAATCTCATAAAAAATATAAAGAAATTTTTGATTTACGACTCAAAAGTGAGATAGATGCAGATAAAAAATTATAATACTCTACACGATGACTCTTTTTGAAAAAATTATTGCACGAGAAATTCCTGCAAATATTGAATATGAAGACAATGAAATTATTGTAATTCATGATATTAATCCGCAAGCAAAACTTCATTTATTAATTATTCCAAAAAAACCTATAAAAACTGTTGCAGATATGAGCATTCCTGATGATATAGAAATTATGGGAAAGTTATTTGCAACTGCAAAAAAAATTGGTGACGAAAAAAAATTAGAAGGATACAAACTTCAAATAAATGTTGGAGCAAAAGGAGGACAAGAAGTTTTTCATATTCATATGCATATGTTAGCACACTAATTTTTTACTTTTAAAATATTAATTTATGAAAGAAATTGAATCGAAAGCATGGATATTTGAATCCGATAAAAAAAGAGTATTAGATTTTTTACATAATTCAGAAGAAATTACCATTTTAAATAATGGAGAAAAAATTATAAAAAAAGATGTAATGTATACAAAAATTGGAAAAAATATAGTAGAATTTCGTTTACGAGAAGAATTGGGTAAATATTGGGTAACAAAAAAAATAAGAAATTATACAAAGTTAGAAACAGAAGTAAATTCTGAAATAGAATTTGAAGTAACAAGTGAAATAGAATTTCACACATTTGTAAAAATGCTTGGATACACCGAAATGTACACAAAAGAAAAAATGATACATCAATTTCAATACACAAAAAATACTGTAAAAATTTTGATAGAATATGTAAAAATGTCTGGGTTATCACAAAAGGGAGATTTACTCGAAATAGAAATTTTATGTAACGATAATGCTACAATAAAAGAAATAGCCGAAGCTGAAAAAAATATTTTAGATATATTTAAAATATTAGAACTGGAGAATCAAATTGAACCAGCACCATACGGAAAACTTCTTGGTCAATTTTAATGAATACTATGATATTATATAAATAATTTACACTTTTTTCCTCAATATATGCCTTATTCAGACCCATTAATTCAAGAACGAATTAGAAAAATTAACGAAATAAAAAAATTAGGAGTGCAACCATACGCAAAAACACATTTTCATATTTCAAATAATACACAAGAAATTTTAGAAGCTGCAAAAAATTCAGAATTACGAGAAATTAAAGAAATTCAAGCAGAAGCGAATATAAATATTTCTATTGCAGGGCGAGTTGTATTATATCGGTCGATGGGAAAACTAGCATTTGCACAAATCCAAGATGAGTTTGGGCGATTACAAGTCTGTTTTCAAAAAGATCAGTTTACTGTAGAAGAGTTAAATGAAGAAGAAAAATCTCCAGCAAAATTTATAGAAAAATTGGTTGATTTAGGCGATTTTATTGGCTTAACAGGGGAAATATTTAAAACAAATCATGGAGAATTAACTCTGTTTGTAAAACATGTACGATTTCTATCAAAAGCATTACGACCAATGCCAGAAAAATTTCATGGAATTGCAAGTCAAGAAACAATGTATAGAGAACGAAATTTGGATTTAATGACAAATCAAAATACCATGAATCGATTTAAATTGCGATCGAAAATGGTGCATGAAATTAGAAGTTTTTTTCATGATAAAGAATTTTTAGAAATTGAAACTCCAATACTTCAAAGTCAGGCTGGAGGTGCAATGGCAAAAGTTTTTAATACGCATCATAATGCATTAGACCAAGATATGGTTTTGCGAATTGCGTCAGAATTAGATAATAAAAGAGTGATTGGTGGTGGAATGAATAAAATTTTTGAAATTTGTAAAGATTTTAGAAATGAAGGAACAGATCCTTCTCATCTACAAGAATTTACCATGCTAGAGTGGTATGCAGCATATGCAGATATTGATGATAATAAACGATGGACAGAAGAAATGTTGCACAGAGTGTGTAAAAATGTGTTTAAAAAAGATATTTTTCAAGTGAGTGATACGGAAGGAAATATTACAGAAATTAATTTTGGAGAAAAATTTGCAGAAGCAAGATTTCCAGATTTATTAAAAGAATTTGCAGATTTGGATATGTTTACAGCATCTGATGATGAAGTGCTAGAATGTGCAAAAAAAGTTGGAGTTGAGAAAATTGAAGGGGTTGGACGAGCAAATTTACTTGATGATATTTATAAAAAAACGGCTCGATGTAAACTTATTCAGCCAACATTTGTATATGATTATCCAGAAGAATTAAAACCACTTGCTGCACCAAATGGAGATGGAACAGCTTCTTGTTTTCAACTGGTAGTGAATACATGGGAAATTGTAAATTCATACGGAGAATTAATTGATCCACAAGTACAACGAAAATTGCTTGAAGACCAATCAAAAGCAAAAGATGGAGGAGATGACGAAGCAATGGAAGTAGACGAAGTGTTTTTGAAAGCAATGGAACACGGTTTTCCACCAATGACTGGAAGTGGATTTGGAATTGACAGGCTGATGGCTATTTTTTCTGGACAACCAAATTTAAGAGATGTGGTACTGTTTCCAACGATGAAACCAGCGAAAAAAGCGGTTTCTGCAAAAGAAGCAGAAGCAAAATATCGATCTAAAAAAAAATAATTCTTATTGCGGATGAAAATCATGCAGCTGGTTTAGGTGCTGTATCAAATGCAATTGGTCAATTAGGAATTTCGATTGGAATGTTCTGCAAAGAAAAAATGTATGATGCAAAAAT